>NATO01000056.1 GCA_002085385.1 candidate division Zixibacteria bacterium 4484_93 | reverse complement strand
ATATCAGAATGTCGGTGTTCCGTTCTATATCGAATGCGATATCAGGGATACATCAGGAGTGTATGACGATTCGACAGGCTCCGATGGGCAAGGGGTATATCTTGTCTGGGATATAGACGGTGAGCTCGATACCACTGTATCCGGTGAGGTTAAATTATCTGAGTTAGCACCTTCTCGCTTCAGAACAGATGAGATGTTATCTCCTCTGTTCGGTGGTGAAGATTTTGTGTATGAGCTTTTTGCCTTCGACAACGATTTCGACCATAGCTTGTGTGAGGATAGAACGCAGGGTAGAAGTGGAGTAAAAAGGGTTTATCCTATCAGTTTTCATCTTCTTATCTCCGATACACTGCTCGATTTTGGTGATGTCTGCAAAAACGACACAGCTGTCTACCCGCTGGGTGTTACAAATATGGACACGCTCCCGATTGAACTTACGGTCATCTCGGAGATGAAGCCTGCTTTCGGTAGCGATTTCTCTCCTCTCACGGTTGAGCCAACTGACAGCTGTTTCTTTGATTTCTTCTTCTCACCAATGGAGGTCAAAGGGTATGCGGATACGGTATATCTGTATTCTGCGGAGTTCGGTCTTGTTCCTGTTGCGAGAATCTATCTTTTAGGCAGGGGAGTAAGCTGTCTCCCGGATAAGTTCACTGCTGGTCCGAATCCGTTCACGCCGAATGGGGACGGTGCGAACGATGAGTTCAGGCTACGGTTCACCACTGACACCGATTTTTACAAGGTGAGGTTCTTCACGCTCGACAGTTATCCTGTTCGTGTTCTCGAGGGAGATGGAGTCTCTGCCCTTGTTTGGGATGGGAGAGATGATTCTGGCTCACCCTGTCGGCAAGGGATATACATATACATTGTGGAGAGGAACGGCAAATTTTATGCGAGCGGTAAGGTGGTTCTGGCAAGATGAGGAATGTTGTCAAAAGGGACGAGATGAGGAGCTTTCGTCTCCCTGGTGGAGCGGTGCTTCGGGAGGTTATATCACCCAAGAACAGCCTTCTTGAGAGGGTTTCTGTGAACGAGGTGGCACTTTCTCCCGGTGTTTCTTCTGAGGAGCACTATCACATCGGGTGCGAGGAGGTCTATTTTATCCTCGATGGAGAAGGGGTTGTTCATCTCGAGGGCGAGAGTTTTTCTGTCTCTCGTGGGGATGCCGTTTTCATTCCGCCTGAGCTTTCCCACAGAATAGAGAATCTGACCGATGTCCCCCTGCGTTTCCTGAGCATAAGCTCACCACCATTCTCGAGGGAGAAGACGGTCTCCGGAGGTAAAGGATGAGGATTCTATCTTATGTTCTCTTATCTACTCTTCTGGTGTCTGCCCTGCCTCTTTTCGCCGATGATGATTTCGGTGTTGTTCGGCTCGGTGCAGGAAGGACGGGCATCGGGTATCCGCAGGATGCGACCACCATCTTCCAGAACCCCGGGGGGATATATTCCATCCAGACCAACTGGATGAACGCAGGCTATGGCAAGCTATTCTCGGGTATCTCCGGTGGTGTGAACGAGGGATACTTTTCCATCACAAGAATGTTCGAGGATATTGGTGCAGTCGGGTTCGGCTGGGGGACTATCTCTGATAATATTTACTCGAAGAACTTGCTTCTTCTGGGATTTTCCCGCCGTTTCCTTCAGGGAAAGGAGACATCGCTTGATATCGGGGCATCTCTTCGGCTCTATGCAAATTCATACAACCGCAAGAACTTCCGGCTCGATGAGCCCGACCCGCTTCTGGATAGAAAGAATTCTAAACTTGCTCCCAGCTTTGATATCGGTCTTGTCCTTCAGCAGGGGGATTTCATCTTTGGTATTTCGGGGAGAAACCTTGTCGAGCCCGACTTATCTCTTGGAGCTGTCCCGGAGGGTAAGGAAAGGCGGGCATTTGGTCTGGGAGTGAGCTTTGTAAGATATCCTTATCTTCTTCCTGCACTTGATATTATGCAGATTCCCGACAACCGCTACGGGCGTGAGACGCAGGTAAGGATTGGGCTGCGTTCGCATCTGCTCAAAAATCGGCTCCTTTTATCCGCCGGATATAACATCGATGAGGTCTCGCTCGGTGGAGCGTTTGTCGCCTTTCCCGGCTATGGACTCGGTATAGAGTATTCGCTTGTCTTCCCGACAGAACCCTCTGCCTTCGCTGTGAGCGGTGGTTCGCACCGCTTCGGACTGTTTATTCAGGGAAGAAGGCTTGTGAAAAGGGAACTGGATGTTGCGGCAATGTTCCTGACAGCGAATGAGCTATTCCGCGGGGAAACTGGCAAGGTAACCGGCATCGTTAAGAACACAGGAGAGAAGAGAGCATCTGAGTTCTTTGTTTCACTTTACTACTGCGGCGGAGATGGTTCGTATCGTCCGATATTCCCGAAGAAGTATATCGAGAGCCTGCCTCCTGACAGCGAGGCTGTGCTCGACTGGGACTGGACACCGGGCTCGGTAGGGGAGTTTGAACTTGTTCTCTCCGTAGATGACGATGGAACGAGCTTTCCCGATGTTGTCGGCAGGATAAAGGAAACCGACGAGAAGAACAATGTGCTGAGTATCGAGGTTCAGGTTGTGCCGTCATTTGAGATAAAGCTTCTTCCTCACCAGATGGTTCTGCCGCTCGAGGAGGTCACAACCTGCGTTGAGGAGGAGCCGATTATTCCTGTGGTATTTTTCGAGAAGAACTCATCCGTTGTCGATACAGTTTATCACCGTCTTCTTAAGACTATAGCGGAGCGTTTATCCGCCAACCCAGGGGTATCGCTTGTTCTTTCCGGCTTTGTCTACGATGACGAGCCTGACAGTGCACTTTCCCTCAGGCGTGCGGAGGCTGTGAGAGATTATATCCTTTCGCTTGACCCATCACTGGAAGGCAGGGTCTTGGCTCGGATGCCGGATGATGTCCACCGTAAGCGTGTTCCGCCCGAGACAGAGATTGCACGCCTTTTCATCGATATGGTCGAGGCAGAGAACCGCCGCGTCGAGATGGAGGCGGTCGTCAGTGATACGATGTTTAAGAAGCTATTTGAAATCCAGTTTAATCTGGGGTCATCGGATGTTGATACAAACCCCTTAGATAGCTTTGACATCACTGGGCTCCAGATATTCCTCGAGAAAAACCCCGATGTTCTCCTGTTTATAGAAGGGTTTCGTGACTCGTCAGAGGATGAGGAACTCCCTCTTCGCAGGGCAGAAAATGTGAGGCTCTTCTTCCGTGGATACCTTCCGCAAAAGCTTGCACGCATCTTGGATGGAGGGGTTGGTTTATCCTGTGTGAGAGGGTATCTCTCTGCTGAGGGGGTAATCTTCCGCCCGAGGGCGGGTATGCCGTTTGTCAAAGAATATCTACCGAACCGCGAGTTCATCGATACGATAGATGTTGTCCCTACTGCGGATATAGACAAGCTTGACAGCTATGAGCTTACAATCGAGGATGCCTATGGGAATGTTGTCAGGAGGCTTGCCAGTGGTAAAGGTGAACTTCCTGGGCAGTTTTTCTGGAACTGGGAATATGAGGGCGATTTCCTTGTTCTCCCCGATGAGCGTTACTACTGTGTTCTCAGGGTAGTATCCTCGGGGCGTGAGAAGAAATTCCGCAGCAAGCCGCTCAGGGCGGAGGTATCGCTACGCCGCCGTGAGATAGAGAGTATCATACTGGTGGAGTATATATTCAACGAGATTGTCCCGAGTTCGTCTTTCCTCGAGAGCAGGGAGGAGGATGTAGTTAGACGGCTTGAGGCGTTCAAGGGCGATAGACTCCGGGTTGTCATTGCAGGACATACGGACAGAATCGGCACGGAGGAATACAACATAACGCTTTCCAGGCGGAGGGCAGAGCGTGAGGTTGAGCGAATTAAAGCCCTGCTGAAGGATAAATGGGGAGATGACTTTGAGCAGAAACTCAAGGAGAAAAACATAACAATCGAACCGATTGGATACGGTTACTCACGCCCTTATTCTGTCGAGATACTCACCCCCGATGGTATAAAGGAACTGCTTGTCGGCGACAACGAAACCCCCTATGGCAGAACGGCAAACAGGAGGGTCGTTGCGGAGTTTTACTATCAGAGAACATTTGAGAAATGAACCCCGATGGTCGAGCCTATATTCAATATAGAGACATACGACTACAATCTCCCGGAAGAGCTTGTTGCTCAGTATCCTGCTGAGAGGCGTGATGAGTCGAGATTGCTTGTTCTCGATAGGGGCAGTGGACGCCTCGAGGAGGGTATATTTCGGGATATTGTTAAATATTTTAAGCGAGGAGACCTCCTGGTCCTGAACGATACGAAGGTGTTTCCTGCGAGGCTTTATGGCAGAAAGAGGACAGGTGGCAGGGTCGAGATATTCCTTTTGAACCATGTTGAGGATGACATCTGGCGAGTTCTTACGAGGCCCGGCAGACGTGTCAGAGTCGGAACAGAGATTGTGATAGCAGAGGGGTTCTTGGCGAAGGTTATATCGACGGAACCTGATTCATCGAGACTTGTCCGCTTCCGATATTCGGGGGATTTCTTCTCGCTCCTCGATAGATATGGTCATATCCCGCTTCCCCATTATATCAGGCGTGAGGACACAGAGCAGGATAAGGAACGCTACCAGACGGTATTTGCCAGAACTCCCGGTGCCGTTGCTGCGCCGACCGCAGGACTTCACTTTACGAAAGAGCTACTTGAGACCCTATCCTCTATTGGTGTGGAAATAGCTTATCTGATGCTCAATGTCGGTTGGGGAACATTCGAGCAGGTGAACGCAGTCGATATACGCGAACACAGGATGCACAGCGAGTATTATGAGATATCGGATGCCACAGCAGATGCAATAAACATAGCACACTCATCCTCTCGGAGGATTGTTGCTGTCGGCACGACGACGGTGAGAGCACTGGAATCTCAAAGCTATCCTATCTCGGCTGGCTCCGGCTGGACAGAGCTTTTCATCCGTCCGCCATACCGTTTTAGGTTCGTTGATGCGCTTATTACCAATTTTCATATACCTCGCTCGTCGCTTTTGATGCTCGTTTCGGCATTTGCTGGTGTTGAAAATATTAAGCAAGCGTATCGATATGCTATCGATAATTCCTTTCGGTTCTTTTCTTATGGTGATGCAATGTTTATCGTCTGAAGAGTGGCAAGACCCTCTTTGTTGCAAGGTATGAGACCCATCCGACGAATGCTCCTGCGGGGATTGAGACGATAGAGAGATACCCGAAGAGATATAGCATTCCCGATGGTTTCCCCATAAGAAGGTATGTTGTCAAAAGCTGGGCTATGTTGTTTAAGAAGGCGCCGGCGATGCTTACGCCGAGCATCGAAAATCTGTTTAGCTTCTTTGCTACGACCATCCCGAGAACGGAGAGTATCCCCCCGGAGAATGAGATGAGAAAGATAGGTGAGAAGAGCTTTCCTGCGAGTGTAGAGCCGATTAAAATTCTAATTATGCTCACAAGGAATGCTGGTGTTCCTCCGATGGTATAGAGTGCCGTTAATGTGAATATATTTGCTATCCCAATCCGGAAGGAGGAGGGATTGATAAGGTTCTCCAAGAACCAGATGCCACTTGCCGCTGATGCAAGAAGAGCAATCAGGACAATCCTTTTTAGCCTATCCTGTGACTCCGTCAATCTCGCCCTTCCCTTGAATTGTTATGATTACCCTGTTCGGAACACAGATAATGCTATCGCCCTGTTTGCTGATACTGCCTCTTTTTATGCATAGTTTCCTCGGGCAGTTCGACTTGACGACCGAGATTTTCCCATCTTTAACGAGGAGTTTCATCTGTCCGAGAGAACCGTTTATACTGTATTCGCTATCTTTTGAGAGTTCTCCTTCGAGGATTATCTTTCCATCGTGCGTGACAACGAACTTCTCGCCAGCACTTTTTGGTAGGAATGTAAATGATACTACAGCAAATGCAATGACAAGAGAGATTATGATTGCATCGGCTGGTTTAAGGGGCACCAATGATGTCGACCTCGGAGTTGCAGTGGGTGCATCTGCCGTTCTTGATACCTGCGATACTGACATTGAATCCGAAGCGTGAAATAAGCCGTGAGTTACAGTTTGGGCAGAATGTATCCGATGCACTGTCTATCAGAGCATTGCCGATATAGACATAGTCCAGTTTCTTCTTCGCTATCTCGTAAGCCATCCGGAGTGTCTCCTTCGGTGTTGGCTGGTTGGTCAGCTTGTAGGCGGGGAAGTATCTTGAGAAATGCAGCGGAATCTTCTTGTTCACACTCGCGACGAAATCGACCAGCTGGGCTATCTCCTCGGGGGTATCGTTTTCCTCTGGAATGATGAGATTTGTGAGCTCTATATGCGTCTTTTTGCTTGCGATGATGATGCTATTCAAGACAGGCTCCAATGTTCCACCGGTGAGTTTTTTGTAAAATTCATTCTTCGAGCTTTTCAGGTCGATGTTCATTGCATCGATATACGGCAGGAGCTCGTTTAACGGTTCCGGGTTGATGTATCCATTGGTGACGAGGACATTCACCATACCAGCTTTCCTGACAAGTGGTGCTGTGTCGCGGATGTATTCGAACCAGATGACAGGCTCTGTATATGTGTATGCGATGCCGATTGAGCTATACTGCTTTGCCATCCTGACAGCAGCCTCTGGGGGAAGCTCTTCCGTCGGTGCTTTCTCCTGCGAGATTGTCCAGTTCTGGCAGAAGACGCAGGAGAGATTGCACCCGTTTGGGCCTATGGAGAGTATCTGTCTCCCAGGATAGAAATGATATAGAGGCTTCTTCTCGATGGGGTCGAGTGAAACGGAGATGGTCTTTCCGTAGTTTGCGGCGTATAGTGTTCCGTTTCTGTTCACACGTCCACGGCAGATGCTCACCCTTCCCGGCTTGATGATGCAGTTGTGCGGGCACAGATTGCATTGAACACCGCCATCGGCGAATTTTTTGTAATATGCAGCCTCTTTTTCCATTTATTGCTTCCTTTGTTCCCTCAATTTGAGATAATATATATATATGATAATAAGAAGTCAAATAGAAAACCGACTTAACTTTTCAAGTCCCTGCTTTATTTTCTCACCGAACGGTCCTGCCCTGAGGTTATTCAGCTCTTCTCTCAGCTTGGCAATCTGTTTCTCGAAATCCGGGATACTCTTTCCGAGTGACTTTGCCGCAGATATTCCTGCTATCGCTCCCTCGATTATTGCGCTCGATGCCTCCTCTATACCTGCTGTGTCCCCTGCCACATATATCCCCTTTGCCGTCGTCTCCATAAACTCATCACGGATGGCAACATCTCCGCCAAGCTCGGGTATATAGACAATCTTAGCGCCTGCCTGCCGCAGTATGTCGATGGTGGGTGATAGCCCCACAGCGAGGCATATCGTGTCGACATCCAGTCTCTTCTCCGTTCCCGGGATAGGACGCCAGTTCTCGTCTATTTTTGAGATTATTGCACCTTCGACCTCACGCTCTCCGACTGCCTCGATGATTGTGTGCCTGGTGAGGATAGGAACCCCCATCCTTCTGACCTTCGATGAATGCACCTGATATCCACCGATTTTATCCATTCCCTCTATGATTGCTACTACCTCTACTCCAGCCTGGAGCAGTTGATATGAGATAATGAGCCCGATATTTCCTGCTCCGACCATAAGCACCCTCTTTGCCGGGACGACTCCGTAGAGGTTCATTACCGTCTGCACCGCTCCAGCACCATACACACCTGGCAGGTCATTCCCGACAAATGGTATCATCCTCTCGAATGCATCTGTTTCGATAATTACCCGTTCTGGTTTAATCTTAAAATATTTTTCACCTCTCAGGCAGGTTATTACCCCATCCTCATAGTATCCTGTTGCAGT
>NATO01000055.1 GCA_002085385.1 candidate division Zixibacteria bacterium 4484_93 | reverse complement strand
TATGACCTTATGTCGGGTGCCAATGTCGGGGAGTTCGTGCTTTATGTGGCTGGCAGGGAATATCACTATCCGGATTTCAGCTTCCAGCCAACGAGTGATTCACTCGGCGGCCTTCTGATACTCGACCCCTCTGCTGGTGGAATGAGCTTCGGCTCGGGAGACACAGTGGATGTTCAAATTTCGGTGTATGATACCCCCGACTACTGCGACCCGAACGGCGATGAGTATTCCTGGTTCTTCACCATCGAGCCGAGGGTATCCTGCTCGGTTCATCCGAACCCGTTCTCCCCAAACGGCGATGGTTACAATGAGATAGTAGTATTCGGTTATCCATTTATGTTCAGCGAGGAGGGGAAAATCAGTGTGTATAACCTTCGCAATATGCTTATCTGGGAGTGCACCGTTCCACCCCAGACAGATTTTTCAAATTTCCTCGAGCGCTCTTGGAACGGGTACGATAAGTATAAGAGACCGGTTCCGGAGGGGCTATACATCTATGTTATAGAGGTTGAAGGGAAGGTAGTCTGTAACGGGACAATCACCCTTGTCAGATAGAGGGAAAGAGCTATGATAATCGTTGGAGTAACAGGGAAGATAGGAACAGGAAAGAGCACGGTAGCAGCCACTTTCAAGGACCTCGGTGCCCAACTTCTGGATGCCGACAGGATAGGTAAAGAGGCTCTCGAGAAACCCCATACGAAGTCTCAGTTGGTCGAGCGGTTCGGGGATGGTATCTTAGACGAAGACGGCAGTATCTCCTCCGAGAAGATAGCAGAGATAGTATTTCATGATAAGGAGGCTCGCGAGTATCTCGAAGAGACGACCCACCCCTACATCCGGCGGGTGATAAAGGAGAGGCTTTTAAACCTCGAGGCACACCGTTTCCCCGGTCTCGCAGTCATCGATGCAGCACTCCTACCCAAGTGGGAGGATATTATGGAACTTTTAGATTATCTCATCCTCGTGGACGCTCCCACCTGGCAGAGGACAAACAGGCTACTCGAACGCGGTTATTCCCGCTCGGACATCGAGGCAAGGATGTCGGTTCAGAATGAAAATTTTGACGAGCAGTTTTCCAGTGTCCTCGAAAGGAAAGTAAATTTTGTCATCAGGAACAACGGAGACCTGCCTGTCCTGCGCTCCAAGGCAGTGAAGGTGTGGCATGCCATAAAGAGGATGGGTAAGCCAAAAAGCTAATCGCCGCTACTTCCCGACCACGGATAGATTATCCAGCCTGACATAAGGCGCCAGAATAGAGGGATACCCCCACTTTTGCTCTGAAGAGAGAGCCTCGATGGCAGTGAAATTGTCATAGATATTACCAGCAATACTTGCATCCTTGACCCTTCCAACAAGCTCGCCGTTCTCTATCTTGAAAGCGAGCCCAACAGGGTTGGAAAAGCCTCCCGATAGCACATTCCCCTGTCCCAGTCCGAGAACATCCTCAACTAAAAGCCCCTCTTTTATACCCTTGAGCATATCCTCATAGGAAACATTCCCCGGCTCGACAACGATGTTATCGGTACCAGGATATGGCTGGGAGAAGACACCTCTTTGGGCAGAAGCCGTGGAGGCATCGTTCGCACGGGCAGCAGAAAGCAGGTCGAAAACAAAATTCTCAAGCACTCCATTCTTTATGATGCTCGTCCTTCTCTTGGGAATACCCTCATCATCGTGGGTATCGGAGGACGGCTTGCCTGAGATAGTTCCATCGTTTGCAACAGAAAGTTTGGAGTCAAAAAGGACATCCCCTCTCCTGTTCCATATAGGCGAGGTCTTCGTATAGATGTTCTTACCGTTTATCCCGGACAGGAGCGGAACGAGGAAAACCAAGATACCCTTCGGACTGAGCACAACAGGGATATTCCCTGTCGGGACCCTCAACAGGTTATCAGCAAGTGCAAGCTTCTCACGGATTTTCTTCTCCTTGGTGGTTATAAGCGATGCTATATCCTCGGGATACATACTGGATGATTCTCGTTCCCAGAGTGACAGGATATCGTTCTCCTTCACCCTCATAAGCTCAAAGCCAAGTGAAAAGACCGTTTTTCTCTTCGATACATCGAGCCCGGAGGAGTTTATTATCCTCTCGTGAATGATGGACTTAGAGACAGACATCTCGAAATCGCAGCTATCTCTCAGGTCCTCGAACCGTTCCATAGCAGATTTCCCTATCCGTATCATATCCTCGAGAGAGAGTTGTGCCAGTTTATCGTCCCAGACCACAACATCCGCCGAGCCGGCTTCTTTCGGGAACTCAAGCGCAACCTCATCACCGAAGCTCGCAGATTCTCTCGCATTCTCCACGAGCTTTTCCTCGTCGAACACCCCCTTGGCACCAGCGAAGCCAATCCTGCCATCGACTATCAGCCTGACCGATTTCCCAGCCTCCTGGTTTATCCCGGATTCGTTCAGTTTCCACCCTTTGAAGGAGACATTGTAAGATTCCTCAGTCAGCTCGTAGAGTTCAAAGCTGCTGGCGAACTGTTTTGCCTTATCGAGTAGCGACATCATTTCCCTCCTATCAAGACATCCTTGATTCTTATGTGCGGGCTTCCCATTCCAACCGGCACACTCTGCCCTCCTTTTCCACAGGAACCTCCACCCTTCGACCACTGAAAATCATCACCCACCGCTTCGATGTTGGCAAGTGTCTGGAACAGGTTACCCTGCAAGACGACATCCCTTACCATCTCTGCTTTCCTGCCATTTCGGATTATGTATGCATACCCGGCGGAGAAGGAGAAGTTCTCGAGCATCGTCTGTCCGCCGTATGCATCGACTGCGTATATCCCCAGTTTTATATCGGAGAACATATCATCCACGGCAGTTTTGCCATTCTCGATGAAGGTATTTGTCATTCTGACAATCGGAGGGTGAGCGTAATCCTGTGCTCGTGCGTTTCCTGTGGTGAACTCGCTCATCTTGCCAGCTGTTTCCCTCGAATGCAGCCTGCCGACGAGGAGACCGTTCTTTATAAGATAGTTTTTCCTGCACTTCGTTCCCTCGTCATCGTAGTATATGCTCCCCCTGAGGTCTGGTATGGAGCCATCCTCAGCAACATTGAGGAAATCGGGGCCGAACCTTCTGCCAAGAACCATCATCTCCTGAGCCTTCGGGTTCTCATAGACGAAGTCCGCCTCGGAGAGATGCCCGAACGCCTCGTGGATAAACACTCCAGCCAGCCTCGGGTCAAGGACTACAGTGTATTTCCCACCTTTGACATTGTCCGCCTCGAGTATCCCGATGGACAACCGTGCGATATCCTCGACCTCCTTCTCGTGCCCGAGCATCTCGTTATAGTCAGTGCGGGATGACCAGGAATCATGAGCCTGCTGAACAGTTTTCCCATCGGAGGCAATCGCCGTGGCAGCCACAACCACATCAGCTCGCTCCTTGCAGATGCAGGCTCCGTTTGTATTGGCATACCAGTATTTCGTGAAGCCATCCACATAGAAAGAAGCTGTATTGATAATCCGCTTATCGTATCCGAGCAAGATGTCGTTGTATCCCTCGATGAGCTTCTTTTTCTCGCTCAAGGGGACTCCTCTGAAATCGTGCTTGAGAACAGCAGGAATATCAGCAATGGCAGGCTCGACATCCGAGAGCTTTATCGGCTCATCGGGGATAACTATCCTCGAGCAGGAGATTGCCTGCTCAATCCTCTTATCCAGTTCCTCTATATTGTTGAATGTTACAATTCCCCAGCCTTTGTTCGGGACAAGTGCTCTGACGAACCCTCCACCATCGATGGTGGCTGTTATCGATTCGAGCACCTTCCCCCGGAAGGCTACCCGACTGGACTCTTTCTGCTCGAACCTAACCTCAACGAAGGCACCCTTCACCTTCGAGAGCGCCTCTCTTATCCTATCTTTCATCCTCTCATCTCCCCTTTGTTCTGATTCTCTCGACTGTATCCTTATCGAGTTTCATCACAACCCCGACTATGAGCTTCACGAGGTTATCGAAATCGTCCCTGTGGAGTATGCTATTGTGTGAATGGATATATCTCGTTGCAATAGAGAGTGTGTTCGACGGGACACCCTGCTTTGAGATATGTATTCTGCCGGAATCCGTTCCACCTTTGGTGAGCGAGCCCAGCTGATATGGTATTTTCAACTCCTCGGCTGTTTCGACAATGAGCTGCTTGAAGAATGGGTTGGATATGATCGAGCCATCCATAACAGAGATAGACGGTCCCTTGCCCATTTTCTCGGCATATTCGGCATCGGGCATACCGGGGGTATCATTGCATAGAGTCACATCGACGGCAATAGCGATGTCCGGCTCGATAGTATATGCAGCAGTCGTTGCACCGCGGAGTCCCACCTCCTCCTGGACGGTTCCGACACCGAAGACAACATTGGGATGCTCTCTGCCTTTAAGTGCCCGGAGTGTTTCCATCATTGCAGCTACGCCGATTCTATCATCCCAGGCTTTGGCAAGATAAACCTTCTTATCAGCCATAATCTGGAAATCGGAGACAGGGATAATCGGGTCTCCCACCTTTATTCCAGACTTTTCTGGCAACTTCGGGTCAGCCTCCGACACCCCTATATCGATGTAGAGCTGGTCGAGCTCTATCACCTTTTTCCTCTCATCGGGCTGGAGGGCATGAGGTGGCTTCGAGCCGATAACACCGATTATCTCTTTCCCCGCAGATGTTATAATCTTCACCCTCTGTCCGAGCAGGTTGTGGCTCCACCATCCACCGAGCGGATTGAACTTGATGAACCCCTGCTTGGTAATCCCTTTGACCATAAAACCGACCTCGTCCATATGCCCGGCAATCATAATCCTCGGTGAATCGGATGTCCCACGCTTCTTCAGGATAACAGAACCCAGTCCATCCTGTATGAACTCGTCGTAGTATCCTTTCATCTTATCAACGACAAAATCCGCCACCTTCATCTCGAATCCAGATGGACCCGGTATCTCTGTAATCTCCTTGAGTAGCTTCTCAACTCTATCCATTGTTTATCCTTTCTAAGTTGGAGTTATTTGTCGCTTTTTTCTGCGAGTATCGATGCGTGTGCCGCTGCGAGCCTTGCAATAGGCACCCTGAACGGTGAGCAGGAGACATAGTTCATACCCACCTTGAAGCAGAAGTGAATGGAGCTTGGTTCACCGCCGTGCTCTCCACAGATGCCGACCTCGAGGTTCGGTTTTGTCTTCCGACCCCTCTCAATTCCCATCTCTACCAGCTGTCCGACACCCTCCTGGTCGAGCACCTGAAACGGCTCATACATCATAATCTTCTCGTCGAGGTAAAGCGGCAAGAACTTTGCGGCGTCATCACGGGAGAGTCCAAGTGTCGTCTGGGTGAGGTCGTTCGTGCCGAACGAGAAGAAATCGGCGACCTCAGCAATCTCATCCGCGGTCAAAGCGGCTCTCGGCAGCTCAATCATCGTCCCGACCATATAGTCGAACTTGACCCCGGTCTCCTCCATCACCTCAGCGGCGACCCTCTCAACAATCCTTCTTTGTAGCTCCAATTCCTTCTTAAACCCGACGAGTGGTATCATCACCTCCGGGACAAGTTTTTTTCCCTCCTTTATAACCTCGACCGTCGCCTCGAATATGGCTTTAGCCTGCATCTCGGTGATTTCAGGATATTGAATTCCAAGCCGGCATCCACGGTAACCGAGCATCGGGTTCGCCTCCTCCATAGAAAGGAGCTTCTTCTTTATCTTCTCCTCGGGGATACCGGTCTTCTCGGCAAGTTCACGGACTTCATCATCATTGTGGGGAAGGAACTCGTGCAGCGGTGGGTCGAGCGTACGGATAATCACAGGCAGCCCATCCATTGCACGGAATATCTTGACGAAATCCTGCTTCTGGTATGGAAGAACCTTCCCGAGAGCGCGCCTTCTCTCCTCCTTACTGGTGGCAAGAATCATCTCACGCATAGCGATTATTCTGTCTCCCTCGAAGAACATATGCTCCGTTCGGCACAGACCTATCCCCTCGGCTCCGAACTCCCTTGCTCGAGCCGCATCTTCAGGCGTATCAGCATTTGCCCGAACACCCATCTTCCTGAAGGAGTCAGCCCAGCCCATAAACTTCCGAAAATCGCTCGATAGTTTCGCAGGAATGGTCTTCACTTTCCCAAGTATGACCCGTCCTGTGCCACCGTCGATGGTCACATAATCGAACTTTTTGACCACGATATCGCCCACGGTGAACAGTTCCTTTTCATAATCGACGGAGATTGCAGAACACCCTGCAACACAGGGCTTACCTATTCCCCTCGCCACGACGGCAGCATGCGAAGACATTCCTCCCAGAGCCGTTAGAATTCCTTTGGAGACAACCATTCCATGGAAGTCGTCAGGAGATGTCTCACGCCTGACGAGGAGCACATCCTCACCATCCTCGGCGAGCTTCTCAGCCTCATCCGGGTCGAAGACCACCTTGCCCGTTGCAGCGCCAGGTGAAGCAGGCAGCCCCTTCGCTATAATATCAACCTTCTCCGATGGGTCTATCATCGGGTGGAGGAGCTGGTCGAGCTGTTCCGGCTGAACCCTCAAGACTGCTGTTTTCCTATCGATAAGCCCCTCCTCCGCCATATCGACCGCTATCTTAAGTGCAGAGAGGGCAGTCCTCTTCCCTCTTCGTGTCTGCAGCATCCACAGATGTCCCTTCTCTATGGTGAACTCGAAATCCTGCACATCACGGTAGTGACTCTCAAGAATATTCTTAACATCGAGCAGTTCACGGTAGATATCAGGGAACTCCTCCTCGAGGGCAGGGAGAGTAGAACCTGATGCTATCTTCTGTTCAATCGAGATTGCCTGCGGGGTTCTTATACCTGCAACAACATCCTCACCCTGTGCATTCTTCAGATACTCGCCGAATATCCTGTTCTCACCCGTGGATGGGTTTCTGGTGAACCCGACACCGGTCGCACAGTCATCGCCCATATTCCCGAACACCATCATCTGAACATTCACCGCCGTTCCCCATTCATCAGGGATATTGTTGACACGGCGGTAGTCCTTTGCCCTTCTGGTATTCCAGGAATCGAACACCGCCCCTATCGCACCCATAAGCTGCTTCTCCGGCTCCTCGGGGAATGCTCTACCTGTGGCCTCCTTTATAAGTTCCTTGTACCTTGCGATAATCTCTTTCCAGTCGTCAGCCGACAGCTTTGTATCTGCTGTCACCCCGCGCTCTTTCTTCTTCTCGGATATAATCTCCTCGAACCGCTCACGAGGCACCTCAAGAACCACATTCCCATACATCTGGACAAGCCGCCTGTAGCTATCGTAGGCAAATCTCTCGTCGCCCGTCGCTCTAACGAGCCCCCGAACGGTCTCATCGTTCAAGCCGATGTTCAGGATTGTGTCCATCATTCCCGGCATAGAGACCCTCGCACCGGAGCGCACCGAAACGAGAAGAGGGTTATCGGCATCGCCGAACCTTTTCCCAATAATTTTTTCAATGTGCCTTATCCCCTCCATAACATCCTGCCGGAAACCGTCGGGATAGCTCTCATTATGCTGATAATAATAGGTGCATACCTCCGTGGTTATGGTGAACCCCGGCGGGACAGGGAGACCTATTTTCGCCATCTCGGCAAGGTTCGCTCCCTTCCCACCAAGAAGATTCTTCATAGAAGCATCACCATCGGACAAACCACCTCCAAACCTGTAGACATACTTACTCATTCCCTGCATTTTTCCCTCCCTGAATTTAGATTTTAATTATAAAGGAAAAGATAAGAAAATCAACAGATTTCTTGTTACGAAAACAAAAAGGGGGAGACGAAGCTCCCCCCTATTCTGGATGGGAAATTCTCATTTCCGAATACATCCAGCCTATAGCGTCCGCTCTGCGGAACATCGAGGGTGATATTGAGTGCAGAATTGAACGGGTTCGGGAATGCAGATATGCCAAGCTCTCTTATCGCCGCCTGCTCATCGGGGACATCGGAATACTGGCGTGTCAGGAACTGGTAGATGATGTTCAGGATATACTCTCTCGTGTTGGCACCCGAGCCGTTTGAAATAGCTCCTATATAGACGGAGGAGAGAACGGTTTTGAGGTTTGGAGCGTCTCTGGCGACCATTCTAATCGTGGAGACATTCGGAGCAGGAGTGGACTGCGAGTTCATAATGTCCGTTCCCTCCACAGTGTTGAACTCATCGAGACGCATATCGGCTAATGTTCTGTAAGCGTATGCGACACTGACCGGCTCTCTGAAGAAATCGGTATCGCCGTAGAGAAGCTGGACATTACCCTGCATCCTTCCCCTGCCATCATCAGCGAATTCTGCCCCGAACAGACCGAACAGCCAGCGCTCTTCCTCCGAGCCGTTCGCAAAATAGTCCTGCCCGACATCGGCACCCTCCCAGTAGACTCCGCCTCCTGCGAGGATAAAGTTCTTTATCCTTTCGATATCATCCGGGCGAATCTTGTCGTTGACGAGGTCCCGGATGCCCGTGGAGATGAATATCGCTCGATACCGGAAGATGTCATACCCTTCGAGCGAGGCGTCCTGTCCGGTCATATCATACGGAATATCGAGGTTATCGAATGTTGTTGCAAGCGCCTCGGCAGAGCCTGTTGTCTGGTCAAAGCAGACCGTTGCACCGTTGTCGAAGTCATAGATGAGAACCTGCGGCTCATCAGCCTGTGGACGGGGGTTCGCCCAGACACGGTTGCTCTCATCGCTTCTGCCCTCGACATAGTCGGCAACCACGAAATACTGGTAGTAGAGGAAATTATACACATCGAAATCTATATATGCCGTTACTGCTGCCGGAACATATCCTATGCTGTCTGTGGAGATGATGTTCGAGCGGTAGATGATATAACCGAGAAGATGAGCAGATGTAGGCTCCGGCTCCTCCCAGAAGAGCGGAACCCTCGCATCCAGCCCGCTTATAGCGTCCAAATTCCTCGGCGGGTTGAGAAGAGGCACCTCTCTCAATAGATAGAAATTAAGCTCGGTATCACCAGTAAAGCTGATTATCGTGTCCTGAGGAACAAACCCCGGATGCCCCACAGAGATTTCATACTCCCCAAAGAAAAGATGCGGGAATGAGTAGTAGCCGGTGGAATCGGTGATATACTCCATCGGGGGCATCCCCTCAGCAAAGACGCGGACAACAGAGCCGGATAAATCCTCCTCATCCTCAAGATAGACCGTTCCGAAAAGCGTTCCAAAAAGCGGCGAAAGCGTTACCTCAAAGAGTGTATCCGACACAAGCTCAAAATCGAGATGGTATGGAGCATACATCTCTGCCTGGATATCCAGGAAATGGCTTCCCTCGATAACATCCTCAAAGAGGAACTCCGCCGGATATCCCAAAAACATCGTATCGGTTCCATCGAGAACGACCATAACAAATGTCGAGCCTGGCAGATCGGGAAGATGAACATTCACCCGAATATCCCAGTAGTTTATCTCGGGATAGAGGGTAACCGTCAACTCGGTATCCTCATCGAGATAGATAACCGTGTCGAACGGTATGTATCCTGTATGCTCGAAGTGGATATAATACTCACCCTCGGCAAGGGCTTCCAGCGAGAAATATCCGTCCTCTCCCGTGGTGAAGGCAAGCTCATCGTTCAGGAAGATACCGGTTCCAGAATGGTCGGTCTCCCCATCGAGATACACATTCCCGGAAATCGAGTATGTCGGCGGCGGTATCCTCTCGAGAACGATATCGACTGTCGTGTCCGAGACAAGATAAATAGTAAGAGACTCGTCATAGTAGCCGGCAAGATGGGTCTGAAGGGTATATTCTCCTTCCTCCAGCCCGCAGAACTCGAATGCACCATCCTCACCAACCTCAAAGGATGAGTGTATCTCAGGTATATACACCACTGCCCCCACAGGATTTCCTCCATCCGAGCAGGAGACAATACCCGCAATGCAGTAATGCTCGACCACCTCCACCCAGAAATGTATCCTTGCCGAATATTCGGGAGGAAATTCTATCTGCGAGTTCGTCCTCATATCGACCCACTCGACGACCTCCGTCTCTCCCGGCGGAATAACCCCGATAGCGAAATTGCCCGTCTCGGGGAGCATCTCGGGGTGCCAGGAGAAGTAGTTTCTGTTATCGCGCGGGAAGCGCCTCATCTCAATATCCCATATTATATCGTAGACAAGGCTCGAACGTATATCCCGCCAGAGCATTGTGTAGAGCTCGTGCTCGATAGGGAAAAAGGCGTATGGACCGGAGGGCGGTTCCATAATATACGGGAAATCCAGCCCGGGGTCGAACCCATCCGTTCCTGCCTCATCGGCACCAAAAATAAGCTGAAACAAGCTTGAATCCCCAGCCTCCGGCACCGACCAGACAAAAAGGCTCTCCACCCAGGTCGGCTCGAGTATAGGCATCCCGGTAGTGAACGAAAATTCAAAGACCGCACCGTTCGGCGGCTCGGCGAGGTCAGAAACATCAACCGTCACCGAAACAGCAGAAAGGTAAGGGAAATCCACCGGCGGGTCATACAGAATATCGAACCCATAACCTGTCCCATCCGGGGTTATATCAACATCAGCCGTGACATCGACACCATCGACCAAAACAACAAGGGACGAGACATCCACTCCACTTATCCTGTCAATGATGGTGAATGAGATATTCGTGTTCACCGGCACATCCACCGCTCCATCCGGTGGGAATATATCCGCAATCTCCGGTGGGTCTGTATCAAAAAGCGGCGATGTCCTTATATATACTGTCTGCCCAGGAAGAAACGAAATCTCTCCTGTCGTCGACATATCCACCCACTCGAATTCGGTCTCACCTGGGAAATAAGCGGTAATCTCGAGCAGTCTGTCCTCCAGAATTCCAGACGGATTCCACCTCACTCCCTGGCTATCACCCCAGTTCAGACTGTTTATCCGCCAGACGGATGAGAAGGAATCCATACCCCTGACATCCCGATAGAGCATCGTATATACAGGGTATTCAGGGTCAGAAAGCCCGAAACAGGCGAAGAAATCGTCCCCCGGAGGCATAACCGGGATAACAATATCGTATCCCGGGTCGAACATATCCGTTCCTGCCTCATCGAGCGCAAGGATAAGTCCAATGAATGAGGTGTCCGTTCCCTCCGCACTCCAGACAGAAAGCGAAAGCTCATACTCGACAGACGGAATCGGCTCTCCCACGGTGAAGGAGATAGAATAAGACGCCGAGTTCGGAGGTGTGGCGAGGTCAGAAACATTCAAGGTAACACCGACATTCTCATACGGTGCAAACGGTTCATCCGGACGATACTCAAGCCGATATTCTTCAGCTGTTCCCGTTATAATGAGATGTTCTGTAACATCCACTTCATTCACGACAAACTGAATGCTGCCTATATCCACTCCCGCACCATCATCGGCGACAACACAGGTGATTACAGGGGGATTGAGCACACCAACGGAGCCATCCGAAGGTGACCAGGAGAGAACATACGGTGGCTCACCTGCTTCAACAGGAATATCTGTTGCCTTGATGTATATCCTTTGCCCGCTGAAGAAGACAAGCGAATCCAACTCCCGCATATCCTCCCAGCCAGTAAGAGAATCCCCAGCGAAGAAAAGAGCCGTTATCTCAAAATTTCCCGCAGGCAGCTCACCCCAAGAGATAACTCCCTCCTCCGACCAGCGAACAGGTCTTATCTCCCAGAGATATTCCGTCTCACCCGTGGCTCGAATGTCCTTCGAGAGCATCACAACATAGGGGTTTTCCGGGTCGTCAAGCTGGAAGTAGGCATAAGCCCCCGATGGAGGAGCAACAGGGATTGCCTCATCGATTCCGGGGTCGTACCCATTCGTTGCCGCATCGTCGGTCCCGAGTGTCAGTGTGAACTCCGATGTCCCAGAGACAAGCGTAAGCCCCACATCCCAACCCCCGGAGAAGAGAACTGCCGGGAGACAAACCAGAATCAATCCCACAAATAGACCTATCCGGTGCATAACACACCTCCTTAAAGGCTGTTGCAAAAATCTAAAAAACTCTATTTCACCAGAAGCATCTTGCTCGTGATGCTCCTGTCCTCAAACCTCAGATTGTAGAAATAGACTCCGGAAGAAGCGTCCGTTGCATCCCAGACAACGGAATGCCACCCGGCAGACATATTCCCTGAAACGAGCGTCTCTACATGCTCACCAAGCGTATTATATACAGCAAGCTCGACCTCACCATCACGCGGAATTGCAAAGCTTATGCTTGTGGCAGGGTTGAATGGGTTCGGATAGTTCTGGGAAAGAACAATATCCTTTGGCAGAGCTGTCCCTTCGGAGACGCCAGTGTTGGATATCCCAAAATGCTCCAGTATGCTTCCGAGCACCCTCGCCCTCGTGGAAGGATAAAGGTCATCTATCATCCCTCCGATATAGACACCGGAGAAAACAGTGGTGTATCCCACAGTTGCGGAGTGATAGTATGACATCCTGCCTGTGGAGACCTCGGGAGCCGGGTCTGCCTCCTGCGAATTCATTATTATAACCGCACCGTCGGATGATATCTCATCGACATAATGGTCTGCCGTTTCCTGGAAGCCGTAATCTATCGCGAATTCACACCCGAAGAAGGACGGATTGGTCGTGAGGTATCGGACATTGCCAGTCTCGGCAGGTTCACCATCATACTCCCAGTTGATGCGGAAATGACCGTACAGTTCGAGCTTCGTCTCCGAAGAGGACTCCTCATCACCATAGTTATATCCAACATCGACACCCTCCCAGAATAGCTGACCACCGCCATCGAGATAGTCGATTATCATCTGGCACTCGTCGTCGGATAAGACAGACTGCGGATAAATACCGCTTATGATTATCACCAGGTCGAAGTTGGAGAGGTCAAAATGGTCGAGGAGTTCGTTCTGCTCGGAGACGATGACGCTATCCATCGATATTCCAAGTTCACTGAGCATAAGATTGTATAGGAACTCATCCTCAGCCATATCTCCACCGTCGGCAAGGAGGTCGCCATCGTCGTAGTCATAGATGAGTATCTGTGCATCGGCGCTTGCAGCAAATACTCTACCCGTCGACTGATTCGACGGCTCGGATTCCCCTCCATCATACACCGCTGTGACACGGTAGTAATAATCGAGTCCTGGGATAAGGTCAGCATCGTCATCGGTGTACTCGGTAACAGCCGGGTCAGACACAAAAGTAATAAGTTCGGCATCGGAGACATCCTCGAAAGGTGTCATCGAGCGATAAACATTGTATCCGCCGAGTGCCTCGGGAGCCATAGCAGCTTTTGGAGAAGAGCAATCGGACACAGAGAAAACTCTTCTTATCGGCTTTATCTGAGCCGGACCGGAAACAAAGGAAGCTGCCCTTCTCGGTGAGAAGGTTATTTCGGAGGATGTATGCAGCTCCTCGAACCTACCATCTGGATAGAGCCTCGCAAGCCTCCCAGATGGCTCAACCACCAACGCCCTCATCATAAGATTCACATCCTCAAAACCAGTGAAATCTGTGTTCAGATTCCCCCAGGCAGAGGAGCTCGAAACATAAATAAAGTTCAAACCGCTCGGCGGGTCATGAATATCCATCCCAACAGCAGGAAACGGGTCATCGGGCGGTATCTCAATCCAGCCAACATAGAACGGGTCAGTCGATAACTCGGTAGACGGAAAATCTACTATAAACCAGCTGCCAGTCGAATCAAGACCCTCGGTGGTAACCTCCATCGGGAC
>NATO01000054.1 GCA_002085385.1 candidate division Zixibacteria bacterium 4484_93 | reverse complement strand
TGGTCCTCCTCATCTGCATTGACAACAATCTCGCAGGAACTATTCTCCAGTTTTTCCGCGACATCCTGCAGACGAGAGCGCCTCTTCTCCTCGACACCTGCCTTGAAACGCTTAATCTTTTCAATCTGTTTGAGGTTCTCCCTCGTTGCCGATATGGCAAGTCCCTTTGGGACGAGATAGTTGCGGGCGTAGCCATCCTTCACACTGACAACATCGCCCACATCACCGAGCTTGGCTACCCGTTCAAGCAGTATCACCTTCATTCTCTTCTCCTTTTGTGGATTTTCTAAGGTTGAATGCAGTATCGCTTATTCCGACCAATGCCAGAATAGGGATAAATATCCCCTGCAAGAAGAGCATAACAATATATCCGATGGTTCGGCTCACTGCTGCCACATTCTTCCTGTCAAAGATGGTTTCCAGAAAGAACACCCCTCCCATAGCGAACAGGAGTAATGAGAATACGAGTATATTCTCTGATATGATATGGATAATACTATCATATCCGGAGGAAATGAGAACCACTCCTGTTATAGGGATGATAAGTGTCCATTCTGGCAGATGCCATCTTGCAAGCCTCGGCAGTGGTCTGAGTGAACTTATAAGTTTTGATGCTATGTAGTAGACCAGAATCACCTTTATGATGGATGAGAATGTGAGCATTGCGGGCAGGCTTTCCGTGGTGACCTCTGCTGCCTTTGTGACAATTTTCTCCATTTCCTGCGGGTAGGAAGCAACGGGCAGAAGTTCTGATTTGACAACTTCTCTGATTCCCCCCAGCCGGAGTGAGAGATCCCCGACAAATACAGCGACTCCGACCATTGCAGGAACAATGCCTGTAAGTATGATAATTTTGGGCTTGCTCGTCATCCTTGTGTATATCCCCATAGCGAAGCCGACCGCAAATATGTTCAGAAGCGGAAGATAGACATAGTCGAAGAATCCGGAGAACGGAATGGCGACCATAATCGGCAGGATACCCACCGCGGATTTTACTCCCATAAAATGACTTGATATAGCAAATGCTGTTGTTCCTACTATCTCCCAGATTACCACTCCTATGCCACCGCCCACTCCTGCAGCGTATAAGACCGGCAGAAACATACTGAGTATAAAAACAGTGTAAATTCCCTTTGGTTTATCTATAGACATAGACATGGTAGGGGAGTAGTCCGAGGAAGCGGGCTCTCTTTATAGCGATGGCGAGTTTCCTCTGGTGTCTGGCACAGGTGCCCGTAACCCTGCGAGCCTTGATCTTCCCCCTCTCCGAGACGAACTGTCTCAGGAGTTCAATGTTCTTGTAGTCTATCTCTAAGGATGGGTTCTGGCAGAACCGGCAGGGTTTCCTCCTCCTTGTCTCGTGACCTCTTCTGGGTTTAGTTCTCCGCTTCTTCATCGAGCTCCTCTAATTTTGGCGCCATCGGTGATGGCGAGTATGACTTTTCCCTGTGGACAATAAGATGTCTCAGGATGTTCTCGTTGAGTCGGAGGCTTGCCTCTATCTTTTTCGGGGATGTCTCTTTCCCATCGAAGACAAACAGTCTGTAGTGTCCGGTGTCGAACTTCTTGATAGGATAGCTGAATTTCCGCAGCCCCCAGTCCTCTTCGGCTATAATCTTCCCGTTGGTGGATAAGATGTAGTCCCGAATCTTCTCGATGAGAGCCTCCTGCTCACCGGTCTCAAGACTCGGGCGGGTAATGACCACCAGTTCATAAGTTCTCTTCAATTTTATTACCTCCCTTCGGACTTTATATGATTCTATTCACCTTCCGGAATAGAATAGGGAAAATTAACCGTTCATTATAAGTAAAAATGAGGTGAAATCAAGTAAAAATTCATCACTCCTCCACTGGTAGGGTGACGGTGACCACGGTATAGACCCCGTAGACACTCTCGACCTCGATATTCCCCCTGTGCTCCTTGATGATGCCGTAGCTTATAGAGAGACCGAGACCTGTTCCCTGGTCTCCTTTTTTTGTGGTGAAGAACGGGTCGAACAGTTTCGGAATATCCTCCTTCTTTATCCCGATTCCTGAATCGTAGAATTGGACCCTTATCTTTTTTTCTCCGTTCTCGACAATTGTATCTGTGTGTATTTTTATGATTTTGTTCTCATCGGATAGCGGGTATTTTTCGTTTAGAGCGTATCTGGCGTTTGAGAGGATATTGACGAACACCTCTTTTATCCGGTTGCTTTTGATATTTACTGTGGGTAGGTTACTCTGGAACTCCCGTATGATGGTGATACCATCTTTTTTGAGCTGGTGTTCCACGAGTGCCAGGGAGGATTCGATTACATCTGTGATCTCTTCCGGGGAGAATTCCTGCTTCTCCTGACGTGCAAATATCAGCAGGTTTCGGATGGTCGAGGCTATCTGCTCTCCTTCGCTTATTATCCCGTTGACAAACTGTCTTGCATCAGAGTTCTCTGTCAGGTCATCCGCAATGAGCTGTGCGTAATTGATGATGCCCATAAGCGGATTGTTAATCTCATGGGCAATCCCTGCGGCAAGCTCCCCTATGGAGGCAAGTTTCGATGCCTGCCATAGCTGCTCCTGTGTCCTTTTCCTCTCGTTCTCCAGTTCCACATCCCTGGAGACATCGATAACATTGACCAAGAACCTTTTATCAGCTGGAGAGATGACGCTTGCGCTGACGGAGCCGTAGAAGAATTCACCCGTTGTTTTTCTTATCCTGATGGTGTAAGTGGAGACAGGTTCTCCCGAAAGTCTTTTTTGCATTCCTTCCTTGACCTTCTCTCTGTCCTCTTCGTATGGAATGAAGTCGAAGATAGACATTCCAATGGCGGTGTCGGCGTCCACTCCGGTCATCTCGCATATTGCCGGGTTAGCAGCCTCGATAATACCGTTTGTATGAACAAAGAACCCTGTCTGTGCCTTCTCAAACAGTGCGCGATATTTCTCTTCACTCTCGGCGAGTTCCATCGTCCTTTCGGCAACGAGCCGCTCGAGGTTCTCTGTATACTGCTTTATCTGCTTTGCAAGCCTCTTTTCCTGTGTAACATTCCTCATAAGCACGAGGATTCCGTGTTCTTTCCCCTCGGAGTCGGTGATATTGCTAACAGTTATGTCACAGGTGAGGTTCTCGCCACTTTTTGCTACAAGCTCATATTCCCCCTTCCAGGGTTGGTGCTTCTCGCTGACGGAGTTTGTAATTTCCCAGAGCTTCTGGAAGTTCTCGCGGGAGTCAGAAACAGCGGCAGAACTCCTCGTCTCGGTTATGTCCTCTTTTGAATACCCTGTGATGTTTTCCATTCCCCTGTTCCAGATAACAATTTGCCCCTCCTGATTGATGGAGATAATGCCGTATTCGATGGAGTTCTCGAGGATATTGTTCAGAAACCCCGTCATCTTGGATAGCGACTCTGTTCTTGCCGAGACCTCTTCCTCAAGCAGGCTTATTATCTTGGCTCTCTCCTCGGTGATGCTTATGTGTTTATAAAGTTCGATTATCACAAGTGAGATGATAAAGTATATGGCAAGCAGGGTAACCAGCCATCCGGTGCCGTAATATGTAATCTTTTTGATTGGTGCGAGTGCAATATCCTGCGAGCTGATTGCAAATACCTCCCATAGGTGTTTGTTTATCTTGATAGGATTGCATGCAACAATAAATTTATGGCCTGTTGTATCGGAGATAACAGCTGTTCCGCTTGCTCCTTTGAGGGCTGCTTCCAGAAACGGTTTATCCTTATCGGCGATGGACTGAAAAAGGTGGCTGTTTTTATAAAGTTTCCCTATCATCTGTGTATCGGGAGCCTCTATTACAACTCCCCTCTGATTCAGGATGAGTATGGACTGAATCCCTCGTTTATACATAGCTGTTATAAACTTTCTCGATATGGTCTCAAAAGGGATAAGAGCGGCAATCGAGCCTTCAAAGTTTGAATCTGCTGTGAATATCGGATTGTGGAATATGATAGCCTGGAACCCCTGGACAGCCTTTATCGGGTCGGATACTGTGGGGCTATGCTCTCTTTTTATCTCTTTTATATGTGTCTGATACGAGATATCTGTTCCCTCGACGCTCGAGTATTCCGGCGGATATGTTGCCACAAGTATCCCGTCTCTATTCACAAAGGAGCAGGAAATGTATTCTCCTTCTCCCATATCCCAGAGTATCTTGAGGGCTTTTCTTCTCTCCTGTGGGTTTTTGTAGAGTTCTGGATAGTTTCTCGCGGTATAGCGCAGGTCCTTCATTATCCTGTCGGTGTATCTTTCGATACCGATAGCAGCACCCCTCGACAATGTCATCTGGACAGAGGAAAATGTGGAGATAGCCTGTTCCCTGACGCTTTTCAGGATATATCCCATATAAAATATGCTCAGTATCCCTATAATAGCGGCGGCGACGAGTATGTAGTTTTTTAGCCTCAAGCAGATTCTCCTTTCGAATATGCTTCGAGGAAGGATGTGTTGTAATTGCCTTTGAGGAACCTCTCATCGTTCATAACGGTTTTATGCAAGGGTATGGTCGTTTTGATACCCGATATTATGAACTCATCCAGTGCGCGACTCATTCTCTTTATCGCTTCCTGACGATTATTCCCCCAGCTGATGAGCTTTGCAATGAGGGAATCGTAATGTGGGGGGACGGTATATCCCGCGTAGATATGGCTATCCACTCTGATACCGGGTCCTCCGGGTAGATGAAACCCGTCGATAAGCCCAGGGGAGGGTGCAAAATTATTCTCTGGGTCCTCTGCATTTATCCGACATTCGATAGCGTGCCCACGGGTTAGTATCTCATCCTGATTGCACGATAGTTTTTCTCCCATAGCAATTTTTATCTGTTCCTTCACGAGGTCGACCCCTGTTATCGTCTCTGTTATCGGGTGTTCGACCTGGATTCTGGTGTTCATCTCCATAAAGTAGAAATTCCTCTCGTCATCTAGGAGGAATTCGATTGTTCCTGCACTCTCGTATCGGATATTCCTGGCAGCCTTTATTGCGACCTTCTGGAGTCTATCTCTTAACCTTTCGTTCACAACAGGTGATGGTGATTCCTCCACCAGTTTCTGGTGTCTTCGCTGGATAGAGCATTCCCTTTCGGGGAAAGCAACGATGTTTCCGTGTGAGTCGGCGAGAAGCTGGACCTCGATATGACGCGGGTTCTCAATGAATTTCTCAATGTAGACCCCCGGATTGTTGAACGCTTT
This sequence comes from candidate division Zixibacteria bacterium 4484_93, assembly GCA_002085385.1. Taxonomy (GTDB): domain Bacteria; phylum UBP14; class UBA6098; order 4484-93; family 4484-93; genus 4484-93. Next base: position 2,780 of record NATO01000054.1, on the reverse strand, counting down.
TTGTGCCTCTGCTTGAGCCATTGCAAATGCCTCAGGAAAATTTTTCTTTTCCCTCACGAGCCGCATTCCCTTGCCGCCGCCTCCAGCGGTCGCCTTTATCAGAACAGGGAAACCTATCCTCTCTGCAAAGAGCAGTGCCTCTTTCTCGTCCGTTATGATTCCCTCACTTCCCGGGATGACCGGGATACCCGAGCTTTTCATAATCCTTTTTGCCTCGGATTTGTTCCCCATAGTTCTTATCATATTCTGGTCGGGTCCGATGAACTTTATGTTGTGTGAGGCACACATCTCGGCGAAATCGGGATTTTCGGCGAGGAATCCATATCCCGGGTGTATGCCATCGGCTCCAGTTATCACAGCGGCAGATATGACCTGCCTTGGGTCGAGATAGCTTTCGGTCGATTCTGCCTTCCCGATGCAGATGCTCTCGTCTGCAAACAGGGAATGAAGGGCATTTTTGTCTGCCTCGGAGAAAACCGCAACAGATGTAATCCCCAGTTCCTTGCAGGCTCTTATCACTCTCAGTGCGATTTCTCCTCGATTGGCGATGAGGAGTTTTTTTATCATTCTTTCTCTGTTTCCTGCGTTTCCTCTTTTTTCTCTATCTCGAACTCTTTCCAGCCTCTGTCGGCGCCTCCAACGATGCCAGCTACCCTCAGCTTGAAATCGTCAGGGTTGGATGCATTCTGCAGGGCGGTCTCGAGCGATATCTTTCCCTGACGGTAAAGCCACATCAACGACTGGTCGAATGTCTGCATCCCATACTGGACCGAGCCTTCTGCTATCAGGTCCTTTATCTCCGATGTTTTCTCCGGGTCGGTGATACAGGAGCAGATGGCGGCGGTTCCTATGAGAATCTCTACGGCGGGCACCCTTCCCGGCATATCGGAGCGTGGGATGAGTCTCTGGGAAATTATCGCCCTTAATGTTGTGGAGAGGAGCAATCTGATCTCCTGGTGCTGGTATGGTGGGAAGAAGGAGAGGATTCTGTATATTGTCTGGACAGAATCGAGTGTGTGCAGGGTGGAGAGAACAAGATGTCCTGTGTCCGCGGCGGAGAGTGCTATCTGCATTGTCTCGGCATCCCTTATCTCACCGATGAGAATGACATCTGGGTCCTCCCTCAGTGCGTGTCTCAGAGCGGATGAGAATGAGAGCGTATCTGCACCTATCTCTCTCTGCCCTATGACGCTCTTCTTGTTTTTATGGATATATTCAATCGGGTCTTCGATGGTCAGGATGTTCACCGCTCTTGTCGAGTTGATGTAGTCTATAATGGAAGCCAATGTTGTGCTTTTTCCACTCCCGGTGATACCGGTAACCAGAACCAGTCCTCTCCTGTTCTCGGCTATCTTCTCCATAATTTTTGGCAGATTTAACTCCTTGAACGAGGGGATGACCATCTTCACCGAGCGGAGCGCAAGCCCGTATGTTCCCCTCTGCTTGAACAGATTTACCCTGAACCTTCCTATCTTCGATACAGAGAGTGCGAAGTCGAGTTCATACTCTCTCTCGAATATCTCTCTCTGGTTGGGTGTAAGGATACGGGATGTCATCTTCTGTACATCCTCCTGAGAGACCAGTTCTGTTCCCACCCGAACGAGTTCTCCATTTATCCTGTATATCGGTGGCATCCCGACTCTTATGTGCAGGTCAGATGCGTTCTTCTCCTGCATAAATCTTAAAAGTTCCAACAGGTTATACATACTTCCCTCCTTATCAGTCAGACTCCACCAAAAACAGTGTCTGACCGTATTCCACTGGTTGACCGTTCTCCACGAGAATCTTCTTTATCGTTCCTCCTATTTCTGATTTTATCTCGTTGAAGAGTTTCATTGCCTCGATGATGCAGACGACCGTTCCTTGCTCTATGTGGTCCCCGACTCTGACATATGGCTCGGCATCCGGCGATGGCGCCCGGTAGAATGTCCCGACGATAGGCGCACTTATCGAAACGAACCCCTCTTTTTCCTTGATGCTCTCATCTATCTCTGAGGGAGGAGCAATTTTCTCCTCTGCCTTTTCTTCTGCCTCGGTCTCTGCCTTTTCCTGTGGTGGCAGAGCACTCCTCGGATACTTTGCTATCCGTATCTTCCTCCCCATAAAGTAGCTTATCTCTATTTCCCCAATGTCGCTTTCCTCCACCAGCTTTATGAGTTTTTTTATGCTCCTGAGGTCCATTATTTTCCTCTCCTGGTGCTTGATTTGATATAAGGAATAAGTCCTCCTGCTTCGATAATTCTTTTGACCTGCTCAGGGTATGGCGGAAAATGGAGGTGTCTATCACCTGCTATAATCTCTCCCTTCTCGAGGTCAATTTCGATAGTATCTCCCTTTTCGACAATATTCTGGATTTTATCGTTTGTAATAGCCCAGAGTCCAGCGTTTATGGCGTTTCGGAAGAATATCCTTGCGAATGACTTTGCCACGACAACACCGACACCTGCGGATTTCAGGCAGATAGCAGCCTGTTCCCTCGATGAGCCACACCCGAAATTCTTCCCGGCAACGATAATATCGCCTGCTTTTACATCCTTGGCGAAGCTCGGGTCGAGGTCCTCGAGTGCATATTTTGCCATCTCAGACTCATCGGATACCGAGTATGTGTATTTCCCCGGGAAGATAACATCGGTATTTATATCGTCGCCGTATTTCCACACACGACCCTTTATACTCATTTCCCTATCTCCTGTGGATTGGTTATGACCCCTGTTATTGCACTTGCTGCTGCGGTTGCCGGTGAGGCGAGGTATATAAACGATTTCGGGTTACCCATTCTA
>NATO01000053.1 GCA_002085385.1 candidate division Zixibacteria bacterium 4484_93 | reverse complement strand
CGGATAATCACCTCTGGTGAGCTTATATCGATAAGTTTCTTTAGCCTGTTGTTTCTGTTAATCAGTTTTCGATAGAGTTCATTCAGGTCGGATGTTGCGAATCTCCCGCCGTCGAGGGCAACCAAGGGTCTCAAGTCGGGTGGCAGGACAGGAATAACATCGAGTATCATCCATTCAGGTTTGTTTTTCGATTCCCGAAACGCCTCGACCACCTTCAGACGCTTGAGGAGGTCTCTCTTTTTCTGTTCGGATGTGGCAGATTTCAGGCTGCTGCGTGTATTTTCTGCTATCTCGTCGAGGTCGAGTTCCTGCAGTAGCAGCTTTAGTGCGCTTGCACCCATCATTGCCTCGAACTCGACCCCCTTCGATTTGAGCTCACGGTATTCCTCTTCCGTCAAAAGCTGTTTTTTTGTCAGGTGTGTCTTCGATGTATCTCCTGGGTCGAGCACAATATAGTTCTCGTAATAGACGATAGATTCGAGGTCGTTTACGGAAAGCCCCAGCAGTGTTCCAACCCTTGATGGGGGAGACCTGAGGAACCAGACATGGGCAACAGGGACGGCGAGTTCAATATGCCCCATCCTTTCCCTGCGAACTCGGGAGTATGTTACCTCCACGCCGCAGCGGTCACAGACTACCCCTTTAAACCTTATCCCCTTGTATTTTCCGCAGGCGCACTCAAAATCCTTCTGGGGACCGAATATCCTCTCGCAGAAAAGCCCATCCTTTTCTGGCCTGAAGGAGCGATAATTTATGGTCTCGGGGGATGTAACCTCTCCATAGCTCCAGGAACGGATTACATCGGGGGAAGCAAGCTGGATTTGGATAGCATTAAAATCGAGTGGCTCACGCTGACCCTTTTTATCCGCCATCTTTCACGCTCCTTATTCTTCGTCCGTCTTGATGAGTTTTACATCAAGGCAGAGGGACCTGAGCTCTTTCAAAAGCACATTGAATGAGGCGGGCATTCCCGGCTCCGGGATGTTTTCACCTTTGACAATCGCTTCATATACCCTTGTTCTGCCAACAATGTCGTCAGACTTATAGGTAAGTATTTCCTGAAGTGCATAAGCAGCTCCGTATGCTTCCAGGGCCCAGACCTCCATCTCTCCAAACCGCTGTCCACCTTTTTGAGCCTTTCCACCGAGTGGTTGCTGGGTGACGAGGGCATACGGTCCGGTCGAGCGGGCGTGTATCTTATCCTCAGCCATATGAGCGAGCTTCATCACATACATCGTGCCGACCACTACAGGCTTGTCGAACGGCTCTCCCGTCTTGCCGCTATAAAGGATTGTCTTTCCTGATTCGGGAAGTTTCGCCTTCCTTAGAAGTTGCTTTATCTCGGCGATTGTTGCACCATTGAAGACAGGTGTCTCGATGAAAAGCCCCAGCTCCGATGCAGCCCAGCCGAGGTGGGTCTCGAGAATCTGTCCAATATTCATTCGGGATGGCACACCGAGCGGGTTCAGAATGATGTCCACGGGGGTCCCATCCTCGAGGTATGGCATATCCTCTACCGGAACTATCTTTGAGATGCAGCCTTTGTTCCCGTGTCGTCCTGCTATCTTATCCCCAACAGAGATTTTGCGCTTCATAGCAACAAACACATTCACGGAAGCGATTACTCCCGGAGGAAGCTCGTCTCCTCGGATGACCTTTTCTATCTCACCGGCAAGCTTGGTCTCTCTGTATGCAATGTATTCGTCCACCTGTCTCTGGAGCTTCTTGATGAGTTTGTTTGTCTCCTCATCATCTGTCCATACGGATTTTGGTGAAACATCGAATATGTTGATGCGTGAGAGAGCTTTCTCGCTTATCTTGCTTCCCGGTTCAATAACTTTCTCCCCTGTGGTTATGCTAATTATCTCTGCTGCCTTTTTGCCGACCAGAAGCTCGTGCAGTTTCTTTTCAAATAGCCGTTTTATCTGTTTGACCTTTCTTGCATGCTCGATTTTCTTGAGCTTTATGGCATCCTGCAGTTTTTTTCTCTGGGTTGTTATTGTCCTCTGCTTGGAGAATACTGTTGCCCCGATGACCACACCCTCGATACCGGGTGGGACACTAAGCGATGTGTTCTTGACATCTCCTGCCTTTTCACCGAAGATTGCTCGAAGCAGTCTCTCCTCGGGTGTCAGGTCGGTTTTACCCCTTGGGGTTACCTTTCCCACCAGTATATCGCCTGACTCGACATATGTTCCAATCCTGACGATACCCTGTTCATCCAGATTTTTTAATCCCTCTTCTGATACATTTGGTAGCTCTCGTGTCAGTTCCTCTGGTCCGAGTTTAGTCTCTCTAACATTGAGGGTGAACTCCTCGATGTGGACGGATGTGAGGACATCATTTATGACCAGTTTCTCGCTTATGATGATGGCATCCTCGAAGTTATATCCGTGCCAGGGCATAAACGCCACCAGCAGATTTTTTCCGAGAGCAAGTTCGCCGTGGCTTGTTGCCGGACCATCTGTCAGGATTTGCCCCTTCTTTACATGCTGGCCAATTCTAACAAGTGGTCTCTGGTTGAGAGTAGTGTTCTGGTTACTCTTCTCGAATTTAGCCAGCTGATACTCGTCATTTTCGATGAGGGCTTTCAGGTCCAGCTTGCTCTTCGGGTCGGGCTTAATTTCTATCCTACCAGCGTCAACATAGATAACCTCTCCACTCCTTTTGGCAGTGAGTATTGCTCCGGAGTCTCGGGCGATCCTTTTTTCCAGTCCTGTACCGACAACTGCAGGCTCGGTGAAAAGAAGCGGAACCGCCTGGCGCTGCATATTGCAGCCCATGAGTGCCCGGTTAGCGTCGTCGTGTTCCAGAAAGGGGATGAGTGCCGCTGAAGCCCCGATTACCTGATAGGGTGAGATATCTATATAGTTAACCTCACTCTTTGGGACGAGCAGGAACTCCTGCTCCTTTCGGCAGACCACATAATTGTTGATAATCTCCCCATTCTCATCAACCAGGGTGCTTGCCTGGGCGATATAGTGTTTCTCTTCCTTGTCAGCGGTCAGATACTCGATTTCATCTTGAACTTTGCCATCCTTCACCTTCCTGTAAGGCGTTTCGAGGAAACCGAAATCGTTGACCCTTGCATAGAGACTGAGACTGGTAATAAGCCCGATATTCTGTCCCTCGGGTGTCTCGATTGGACACATCCTGCCATAGTGGGTCGGGTGGACATCTCTAACCTCGAACCCCGCTCTTTCGCGGGTGAGTCCTCCAGGGCCGAGGGCTGATAGTCGACGCTTATGTGTCAACTCAGCCAGCGGGTTGCACTGGTCCATAAACTGCGAGAGCTGGCTTGAACCAAAGAATGTGTTAAGAACTCCTGTTATTGTTCGAGTGGTTATGAAGCTTTGAGGTCCTATCTCTGATGTATCGGTTTCTTTTCCTCTTTTTTTCTCTTCCCTCCTGTGGGAGTCGTATGAGCGCATCCTCTCCACGATGTTCCGTGCCATCCTCATAATACCCACTCTGAACTGGTTCTCCACAAGCTCGCCCACGGTTCTTACACGCCTGAAGCTGAGATGGTCGATGTCATCGGTCGTCCCTTTCCCGTTTTTCAGGTCAATAAGTTTGCGGGTTACAGCAAGTAAATCCTCTATCGTTATATAATAGGTATCGGGTGGAATGTCGAGTTTGAGGTGGTGGTTCATCTTGTATCTTCCCACCTCTCCGAGGCTATATCTACTCGGGTTCTGGAATATCTGGTTGAACCGCTCCTGTGCTGTTTCTATTGTGGGGGAATCGCCTGGCCGAACGAGATGATGAAACTCAAGAAGAGCCTCTTCCTTGCTCCTTGATGGGTCAGCCCGGAGTGTGCTTAAAATAGGAGGAATATCCGACCCCTTTGGTAGCCTGATAACAGACAGCTTCTCGACACCGGAGTCGACAAGCTTCTTAATGCCATCTCTGGTCAGCTTATCGCCAAGGTAGAGAAGAATCTCTCCCGTTTGTGGGCTGAATATGTCATCGCAGACGAAGATTGAGTCCTTTATCTGTGAGACTTTCTGCGGAATGAGGTTTTCTATGGTGTGGAATTTGCTTATAATCTCGGTGGTCGATAGCCCCCCGATAATGCGCATAAAGGTTGTGACGGGAAGTTTCCTTCGGGCATCGATGTAAAGCCAGATAACATTGCGGCTATCGAATTTCACCTCGAGCCAGGAACCCTTCATAGGGATAATCCTTGCCGATTGGATAACCTTCTTCGTTGGGAGAGTTTTCTCGTCGAAGAATACCCCTGGTGAGCGGTGAAGCTGTGAAACAACCACGCGCTCCGAGCCACGGATGATAAATGTCCCGTTTTCTGTGATAGCAGGAATATCACCGAGGTAGACCCATGATTCTCTCGCCTCTTTGACCTTTGTAGTGCCATCCTCTGCTACATCCTGGATAACGAGTCTCATCTTTGCCTTGAGAGGAACGGAGTATGTCAAATTCTTCTTTTTACATTCCTCCTCGCTGTATTTTTGTTGCTCGAGGGTGTAGGATAGGTACTCCAGGATGAACCTCTTATGGACATCCTCCACAGGGAATATTTCCCGTAAAACCCGTTCAATCCCTACCAATTTGCGCTTGTGGGGTGGGACATTAGCTTGTAGGAACCGCTCGTATGACTTTACCTGAACGCTTAAAAGATGCGGGATATCCAGAGCGGACCGCAGCTTGGTGAAACTTTTTCGCTTTACCCTTGTGAGGTCGGACTCGAGGGTATCGGTGTTGCTCCCTTTATTTTTGACCACTTCTTTATATCGCTCCCTTGTTTGAGGCTACTTGACTTCTACAGTTGCTCCTACTGACTCGAGTCTCTTCTTTATCTCCTCCGACTCCTCCTTGGAGATGTTCTCCTTAAGGGCTCTCGGTAGTTCTCCCTCGACGAAGTCTTTTGCCTCCTTGAGAGCGAGTCCTGCGATTCCCCTCACCTCTTTGATAACAGCTATTTTCTTGTCGCCGTACGAGTTGAGATACACTGTGAAGGAGGTTTTTTCCTCCTCGCCAGCTGTTTCCTCCTTTGCCTGTGCACCCTGTGGTGCTGCGACTGCTACCGGTGCCGCTGCGGTCACTCCGAACTTATCCTCCAAAGCCTTCACCAGCTCCGCAAGCTCGAGCACGGTGAGCTTCCCAATCTGCTCGATGATCTTCTGAGTGTTCTCTGAGGTCTCCATTATTCCTCCTTGCATTGGTTTATTGCTTTTCTTCCTTTATCTGATTGATGACAGAAACAAGGTTCCTCATTACGCCTGATAGGGCGAAAACGAGCCCTGATATGGGTGATTGCAGTCTTCCAACGAGCTGGGCATGTAGTTCGTTCTCGGTTGGCAAGCTGGAGAAGAAATCGAGCTTATCATCCGGGTAGAAGCTGCGGTCGAAGTATATCACTTTCGGGACAGGCTTCTGCATCTCTTTTATATACTTTTTCAGTATCCTGGCGCCTGTGGAGATATCATTTCCCGTGAACAGCGCAGATGTTGGACCGACAAGGAGGGTCTCATCTATCTCCTCGTTCTTTACTTCCTTCCAGGCAAGTTTCAGTAGGTTGTTCTTGATAATATGGAACGAGGCGTCAGCCTTAGCAAGCTCCTTACGAAATCTTGTTAGTTCATCTACGCTTGTTCCGGTGTGGTCGGTGAAGATAATCCCCTTGTTTTCCTCCAGGAATTGCTTGAGCCTTTTCAGTTGCTGGATTTTCCTTTCGCTTGGCATATCGACCTTCCTTATTTTACGAGGGTTGTTGCCTGCTGCTGGTTGACCCTGTATCCCGGGCTCATCGTCGAGGCAATGGTGATACTCTTTATGAATTGTCCCTTGGCGGTGGCTGGTTTTGCCCTGACAACCGCCTCGATGAGGCTTTTGGCGTTCTCGAGCAGCTGCTCTGATGAGAAGGAGACTTTACCGATAGGTGCATGGAGGTTTGCTCCCTTGTCCACCCGGAACTGCACCTTTCCTGCTTTTGCTTCCTTCACTGCATTTGCAATGTCGAATGTTACTGTGCCTGTCTTGGGGCTTGGCATAAGCTTTTTTGGACCGAGTATCCTGCCGAGCTTCCCGACCTCGCTCATCATATCGGGTGTGGCAATTAGTGTGTCAAAATCGAACCATCCACCCTTTATCTTTTCCACAAGCTCTTCACTGCCTGCAAAATCTGCTCCTGCTTCCTCTGCCTCCTTAACCTTTTCCCCTTTGGCTATCACAGCAACTTTTACCTCTTTTCCTATCCCGTTGGGGAGAACCACGGTTCCTCTAATCATCTGGTCGGAATGCCTCGGGTCGACTCCGAGCTTCATATGTATCTCCACCGTCTCGTCGAACTCTGCAAGCTTGTTCTCCTTGACCAGTGAGATAGCCTCATCGAGTGTATAGAGTTTGTGCAGGTCAAGTTTTTCTAAGAGGGCAGTTCGCTTTTTCCCGTGCTTCATAACTCCTCCTAATCTATCACTTCCACACCCATACTTCTTGCCGTTCCCTCGATAATCTTTATTGCCGATTCAAGGTCATAGACATTGAGGTCTGGCATCTTTGTTCTGGCGATTTCTGATAGCTTTTCCTTTGTTATCTTACCAACCTTATCCTTGTTTGGCTCGCTTGACCCCTTCTCGATCTTGGTGAAGTTCTTTATCATCTCGGCAGCAGGTGGGGTCTTCGTGATGAACGAGAAACTTCTGTCCTCGTAGATGGTTATCACAACAGGGATAAGCCATCCCGACTGCTTTTGTGTCAGTGCATTGAATTTCTTGCAAAACTCCTGTATGTTTATCCCGGTTGGTCCGAGTGTTGAACCCACCGGTGGGGCAGGAGTTGCCTGCCCTGCCTGTATCTGGAGTTTAACTATCCGCTTTACCTTCTTGGTAGCCAATTTTCCCCCTTATGTTTTCTCTTCCTGAATCTGGAAGATATCTACCTCGACAGGTGTCAGCCTGCCGAATATAGAGACCATCACCCGCACCTTGCCCCGTTCCTTGAATAGCTCATCCACCGTGCCGACAAACTCCTTGAATGGGCCATCTATCACCTTTATTATATCCCCCTTCTTGAATGGAGTCTCTATCCGTCGCTCTGTTTTCACTCCTTCTACCTTGCCAAGAACTCGCTCTATCTCTTCATCATTCACAGGGACGGGGTTGCCGCCTGTCATAACGAAATTTGTTACCCCCGGCACATCCTTCACAATCCTCCGAGTCTCGGGGGTAAGCTCCATAAGGACAAACATATAAGAAGGGAACAGTTTTTTCTCAACATTCCTTTTCTTTCCACGCCTGATTTCTGTTACCGTCTCCATCGGGACGAGCACGCGAGCAATCTTCTCCTGAAGGCCGCGTTTCTCAATCTCGTCCTCCAGCATCCTCTTTGCCTTCAACTCATGCCCTGAGAGAGTGTGAACTGCATACCACTTCAACATTGCCTCTTCTATTAGGGGTTTTACCTTATAACAGCTTTTATGATACTGAACAATAAGAAATCCAGTATGCCGGTATAGATTGATAAAAGGATTGTTGCCACAATAACCGCAGATGTGAGTCCGACCAGTTCCTCACGGGAGGGCCAGGAAACCTTCTTGAACTCTGTGCTTACCTCTCTGAGAAACGATATTATCTTGTGCATATCCCCTTTTCCTTCGCTATGGCAGGCCCGGAGGGACTTGAACCCCCAACCGCCGGTTTTGGAGACCGATGCTCTACCAGTTGAGCCACGGGCCTATTTTGTCTCTCTATGTATTGTGTGTTTATTACACTTTGGGCAGAACTTTTTTATCTCGAACCTCCCGGTATGCTTCCTTTTGTTCTTCGTTGTTACATAGTTCCTCGACTTGCACTCGGTGCACGCAAGCACTATTATCTCTCTCATCTTTCACTCCAGATGTTATTGCAAATTCTCCCACCTACTCGATGATTTTACCGACGACACCTGCGCCGACAGTTTTGCCGCCCTCACGGATGGCGAAACGAAGCCCCTCTTCCATTGCAATCGGGTATATAAGCTCTACCTGCATATCGACATTGTCGCCTGGCAGCACCATCTCGACACCCTCGGGGAGCTGCACTGTTC
>NATO01000052.1 GCA_002085385.1 candidate division Zixibacteria bacterium 4484_93 | reverse complement strand
CCGAGTGTTTCCTTGAAAACATATTCAAACATACCCTCGATGAGTGAGTAAATGTCCTCCTCCTCTATGAATGAAGCCTCGATATCTATCTGGGAGAACTCTGGCTGGCGGTCGGCGCGCAGGTCCTCGTCACGGAAGCAGTGGGCAAGCTGGAAATACCTATCAAAGCCCGCTATCATAAGAATCTGCTTGTATGTCTGTGGAGACTGAGGAAGCGCATAGAACTTACCCCTGTGCTTGCGGCTGGGAACAAGGAAATCCCGTGCACCCTCCGGGGTCGACTTCATAAGGGCAGGTGTCTCTATCTCCAGAAATCCATTGGATGATAGGTATCTACGAACAGCCTGTCGGATATGGTGCATCAGGATTATCGCTCGTTGAAGAGGTGGACGCCTGAGGTCGAGATAGCGATATCTAAGCCTCAAATCCTCGAATGCTGTCGTCTCCTCCTCTATCATAAACGGCAACGGAACACTCTCGTTGAGTATCTCGATGTCAGAGATATGAACCTCTATATCGCCTGTTGCAAGCTTCGGGTTCTTATACCCCTCGGGTCGAAGCCTCACCGTGCCCGAAGCGGATATGACATCCTCGTGATGAAGGTGCTTCGCCTTCTCGAATATCTCCTCACCAGCCTCCGGCTTGAAGACGAGTTGTGTTATACCGTAGCGGTCCCGCAGGTCAACAAATATCAACCCACCGTGAAGCCTCTTCGAGTGGACCCAGCCAGAGAGCGAGACATCTCTGCCTGCATCCTCAGATCGCAATTTACCGCAGGTGAATGTCCGCTTTATCCTCATATTCCCTCCTAATACAGCTTTCCTGTGTAGAGCTCGAGCTCTGATACGGCAACAAGATAGTTATACCGACTTTCTATAAGCTCACTTTTACTCTGGACAAAATCCAGCTCACTTGTTACAAGCTCGATGTAAGAGATGGAACCGAGACGATACATCTCCCATGCGAGTTGGAGTGAATGCGATGCCTCCTCAAGCTTCATACGGGAAAGCGAAAGACTCGCATCTGTCTCCTGTATCCGCCTGTATATCGAGCGAACCGACTCCTCAACGGAAGCCCTTGTGTTCAATGTTCGCCAGTGTGCCTCAAGATACCGATGACGGGCAGACGCTGTGCGAGACAACCTCGATAACCCCTCAAACACTGGCAGAGAGACAGAGAGCCCAACGCTCGAATAGCCCTCATCCTTTATTTCCTTTATCCCTCCCGGGGGTGATGAGCCGTTCCAGGAGTAGCTGTAGTTGAGGTTAACACCCGGCAAAAAGGAGGAAAAAGTTGCAAGATAATTTCTGCGGGCAATCTGCTCGGAAATGAGAGCTGAGCGGTATTCACAGGAGGAATCGAGTGCAATCTGAATACACTCCTCGAGCGGCGGTGGTTTTATGTCAAGCGATGTATCGAGCACAACGGTATATACAGTATCTGCAGGTATCCCGAGCAAAAAATTGAGATGCTCTTTGGATGAGTTCAGATTGTTCCTCGCCTGAATGAGCGAAAGCTCCCTCGATTTCTCCTCGACACGAGCCTGAGCCAGTTCAAGCTCCGACGCAGCACCAAGCCTATTCTTCTCCTCGATAAATTCCCGCTCCGCCTTCGCTCTAACAAGCGATGAATCCGCCAGAACCAGGAGAGCCTGATATCTCAAGATGTCGAGGTAACCCCGCTTGACATTGCTTATAATATTTCTTATCTTTGAATGATAGGACAGACGGGCAAGCGAGACACTGGAGCGGTCTGAAAGTAGTCCGAGAACATCCGAGCCGCCACGAAAGATATTCCAGGAGGCAGAAAAAGAGGTCGAATAACTCTCGTCGGAGGACTCGAAACCGGAGCCAGATATCCTCATCGATTCCTTGCTGAAATGCGAGTATCCGCCAGATAAGGACGCATCCGGCAGAAGCCCAGACCAGGAGTCGAGAAATCCTGCCCTCTCCGAGAGATAGGACTCTTGCTCCGAGGCAAGCTCGGGATTCCTCTCAAGCGCTATCCTGACACAGTCGGAAAGGGAAAGAGTGTCCTGTGAGAAGCCCCAGCCTGCCAGAACAAGCAGAAACAGAATTCCCCCAAAAACTTGAGAAACATATTTCATAATCGCCTACCCTTCGTAGGAGATGCCTACGGTATGTGAAACAGGAAGCCTCGGATGGGTCGAGACAGCGTATCCGAACCAGAAACTACCCTTGCCGAACTCGAGACCAAGCGAAAATACCTCGGGAGAGGATTTAACCGATGAATAGACCCTTGCCCAGTCTACAGGTAGAAACCTAACACCGAGGCAAAACCTGGTATCTCTTCCCTCCGGCTTCTCCACGGACACAAACCCTGTCAGCTCTTCGTATGGTGCATACGATGCCCCGAAGATAAGCCTTCTTTCAAGCGTTGTTGTCTGCTCGCCGGAGAAATTGGCGGCAAGCAGGTTATCGCCGAAGAACCCAAATGAGATATTCGGGTTGACACTCCCATACAAGCCCAGAGACAGGTCAACAGCAGAGGCTGAACCACAGGAGACACCTGTGATGCTCTTCCCGAATGAGAGGTTATAGATATTCAGGGAGTAGCCACCGGCAATCTCGTAGGTTACCTTCTTCTCGAGGAAAAGCGAGTGCCCGAACGATGCTCTAAACTCGTTGGAAAGCGAGCTCGTGGAGAAATTGGTTAAGCCGAGTGCAACCGTCCCCCACCGTCCGAGCGGATAAGAGAATGCACCGGACACAAAGACAAGCTCTGACTCCGCATACGGCATAAGATAGGCAATGGATGAACTCATACCACTCCCCCTGACGAGCAGGGCTGGATTGTAAAAGATTGCATCGGCACGGGAGGATAGCACCGGGTTATCTGTAAGAGATGGTGGAAGCCTGTCGAATGCAGCCCACAGAGAAGATGCCAAAAACAGAACGGAAAGAGTTAGCAAAAGAATCTTTTTCATTTTCCGAACCCCTTTATGTATTCGATTGCAGAAAATGCAGCACTCGCTCCATCGGAGGCAGCTGTTACCACCTGACGGAGAGGCTTTTTCCTTATATCCCCGGCGGCAAAGAGACCAGGAGTAGATGTTGCCATACTCTCATCGGTTATGATATAGCCATTCTTATCACATTCGACAAGCCCGGCAACAGGACCACTCGCCGGCAGAAAACCGATATAGATAAATACCCCACTAACAGGAATCCTTTTCTCCTTGCCCGTTTCCCTGTCCATTGCAACAACCGATTCGACGGAGTTTTCACCATCTATTCTAACAACCTTATGGTTAAGCAAGAAGCTAACATTTTCCTTCTCTCTGTTCCGTTCATAGAGGATTTTCTCCCCCGTTATATATGGAAGGAACTCGATATATGTTATCGAACGGACAAATCCAAGCAGGAAGAGCCCCTCCTGCAACCCTGAGCTCCCGCATCCGACAACAGCGATATCCTTGCCACGGAAGAATGGTCCGTCGCAGGTGGCACAATACGACACACCCCTGCCCGTCAGTCTTTCCTCACCATCGACACCCAGCTTCCTCGGGACAGAACCCGCAGCAAAGATAACCGCCTCCGATTCGACCTTTTCCCTTGAGAAATCCATACTGAAGATGGCATCCTGCTTTTTAATCGATTTTAGCTCACCGGAGACGAACCTTGCCCCGAACGATTCTGCCTGTTTTCTCATACGACTGGCAAGCTCGAAGCCTGAAAGAGGCTCTACACCGGGGTAGTTCTCTATCCTGTCGGTCGATGCAACGAGTCCACCAGGCATGCCCTTATCATAGACAACAGTCGAGAGTCCGCCCCTTGCAGCGTAAATTGCAGCCGTCATACCGGCGGGACCGGCACCGACGACCACCAGCTCCATTCTATCCAACTCTATCTCCTTTCCCCGAGAAGGTTTGCCTCGAACTCATCATCCATACTGCGGTCGGCGCCCACAACACGGATGAGTTCATTGCCGTTCTTATCGAGCAGTATCCGCTGTGGCACGGAGTTCACATCGAACGCCTGAAAAACCGATTTGCTCACCCGCGCATAAGGTATGGAAAATCTGTATTCCTTTGCAAAGATACTCTCTGGCTCAGGCGTGAAGATAAAGAGATTGAGACTATCTCCCCAGGCAGATTTGAGCGAGTCCATAAAGGCGAATTCGAGTGTGCAGGCGTCACACCAGGAAACAGCAAAGACGAGAACCGTCGGCTTGCCGAGTATATCCTTCTCTGTTATCGTTCTGCCATCGGATGTTTTTGCCCTAAAATGAGCAAGAGCATCCGGCGGCTCGACCCTATCGCCCCTCGAGCAGGAAGCCAGCAGAAAACTAATCGCCAAAATGAGCCCTACCAGATGTCGCATCCAGTATCCTTTCCTTAATCGCCGGGAATAACCTCTCCGACGCAGAGAGGAAAAGCGTTACCCCATCGCCGAAATCCTCATCTAACATATCGCAGCCGAGCCTCTTAACGAGCGAGCGAATATTATTATAGTCCGTCCAGGAAACAAAGATAGAGAAATTCAGCTTCTTCTCATATCCAGCAAAATCGGCTCGTGAAAGAGCAATCTTCCCCGACTCGGTGTAAGCCCCAATAAGTCCGGGGATACCGAGCTTCTTGCCACCAAAATATCTGACAACAAAGATGGCAGAATTGACAAGAGAACCCGACCTCAATAGGTTCAGAAGCGGCAATCCTGCCGACCCCCTCGGCTCACCAGCATCCGAGGATGCCTCATCGGAAAGCAATCTGTATGCCCAGACAATATGTGTTGCATCGGGGAAACGAGAACGCAAGTCAGAAAGATACTCCCTAACTTCATCCTGCGATGCAACAGGCACAGCAAAAGAGTAAAATCGCGAACCCTTCACATTTATCGAACCCTTACCAGTAGTTGATATAACCCTCTGCTCCTCCATAGAAATTGATAATATATACTAATTATATTTGTTGTCAAGAAATTAAGGGGAACTCAATCTTCCTGCCGCGGAAGTAGACCGAACGGACAGACGAGCGCTCCCCCTCAAAGATGAGACTGGAGAGAGTGGTATCTATATTATGGGAGAGAACATAGGGAGAGAGGAGAACGAAATCCGCCTCCTTGCCGGGGGTAAAATTGCCTACAACATCGCCGAAGCCAAGCGCCTTTGCACCACCAAGTGTGGCGTAATAGAACATCTCCGACGGTGTTGTCGGATTGATATAATACATATCACGCATAAGAGCAAGCGGCAGTATATATGGACCTGCTCCGATATCGGAACCGAGAGAAATGGGAATACCTCTCTCCTTAATCCTATCCAGTGGGAACTGCCCCGAATGCAGGAAAAGGTTCGCAGCAGGGCAATGGGAAATATATGCTCCACTCGATTTCAGTATGCCGAGCTCATCATCCGCCAGATGGATGGCGTGCGCAAGAACCGTTCTGTTGGACAAAAGCCCCATTCTCTGATAGAGCTCAGTATATGAGAGGTTCGGGAAGAGCTCTTTTACTCTATCGACCTCATCCCTGCTCTCTGCTATGTGAAGTTGCAGTAGGGTTCCTGTCTCGTTCTGGAAGCGGGCGGCAAGTTTCATACCCTCTTCAGTTGATGTTATCGGGAAACGGAGGGCAACGGAGAAGAAGAGCCTTTTATCCGTGTTATTATACCGCCTGAACAATTTGTGGGATGAGCGATACGAGGCATCCGGTGGCTCGAGCAGTCCAGCAGGTGCATTCCTGTCCATCCAGACCTTGGCAATATGCCCCCTGACAGGTAAAGAGGATGCAACATTGAACACCTCTTCAACAGCGGAGTTGTGAACGGTTACATAGAGTGCAATGCTTGTCACTCCACAGGAAAGCGCCTCATGGAAGAACTCACGAGCGATATCTCCTGCATACTCCCGTGAGGAAAAGCGTGCCTCCTCCTCAAATACAAAATTCGATAGCCAGTCGAGCAGGGTGAAGCCTGCTTTTGAGCGGATATGAAACTGCGAGAGATGGGTGTGTGTGTCAACAAAGGCAGGAACGAGAAGATATTCCGTCAGGTCCTCATCATATCGGATGTTATGCCTGTATTCTGAAACGGAGATAATCTTGCCGTTCTCTACCTCGAGCACCCCAGGGAAGAAGTACCGATGAACATCGGGGGAAAGCGGATTGAATATGTTGGAAAGATACCGTGGCATCAGAACTCCAGACCGACCCCGAAGCGAAAACGCCTATCAGAATAAAAAGATTCCTCCGTCCGAAATATCACCGTATCGAACAGGTTTTCCACACCAAGATTGAACACGAACGGAGGGACACTATATTTAAGAACGGCAGAGAAGAGGAAATACGGCTTACGATAGTTTTCCTCCCAGGTGAGATGTGTCTTGTAGCGTGAGCCATAAGAGATTGTTGCAATTATATCTGCCGAGCCAAAAACGACATCAAGTGTATCCACAACGGCTAACCTGCTCACAAATGGGAGCTCCTTCTCATCTGCGGTTAGCATCCTTCTGTATAAAACTGTGGCTATGTTCTTAAGCCCCTTTTTCGGAAAACTAAAGAGAGCAAACCCCAGTTCTGTCATATCAACATCGGAGCCTATCACAGCAAGCGAATCACCGGATGATGTTGGGAACCGGTTGTTCTCAACATCCGAATGAACAGCCGAGATAAGTAGTCTGTTGTTTCCTGGGATGAAGATATTCAGCTTCGCCTCTAACCTGTTCTTATCCGTCCTTGGAGACACAGATTCACTGAAGCGGAGAAACGGGTCAGGGAAATCGGAGTAGTCTAAAAGGGAATACGATGAAGAGAAATCAATCATCAGGTCAACTGCAGGGAAACCACACTTAAGGGCAGCATAAGGTGAAATAAAGCCGTCTCCAGCATACCAGCTGTATGAGCCGCCAAGTTTAATCCCCAGATTTCTCAGGCTGAACCCCACATAGGGAACAAAGGAAGATATTGTGTATCCGTTGCCCCGATAATCTATATGGGAGAAAGAACCCCTCGATACGCTAATGTATATACCGGGAGAAAAATACTCTGACAATTTATAGGATGAATTAATATCGGATGCGACAAGCTGTTGTCTGAAGTAATGCGTTTCCCGACGCTGGGAGAAAAGCGAGTATTTACCCTGAAGCGAGAGAGATAATTTGCCAAATTTGCCGGAAACAGAAAGAGAAGGTAACAAAGCCCAGTTGAATGGGTAAAAAAACTCCGTCACCCCACGCTTGATATAAAATGCCCGAAAACTGGGTAGAATGCGAATTCCCCGAAAATAGACTCCTCCCGATGCTCTGCCTGAGAAGCTGTAGATTTTACCTGCATCGAAATCTGTTCCATAGGAAATATCAGCATCGAAAAAGGCATCTTTTTTAGACATACTTCTGCAGAAATAGATGCCCGAAACCGCATCTTGACCAAGGTATCCGCCCAGAGAGAGCTTGTCGGGCAAGCGCCTGGCAAGATACTCATCAAAGGTGGAGGATAGAAGCAGGTAAAGCTCATCAGGTGAGGATACCCTGTCCTCATCTATGGAGATATCGGGTGTGTGCTCACCACGGACGGGTCTGTTCCCCTCTATCGCAAGAAGGGAAAATGGAAAGAGAACCAGAAAGAATGCCAATAACCTCTTCATTATGTTTCACTTCAAAAGGAGCACACGACTTCGGGCAAATCCTTTCCCGTCTGTTACGGAAACGAGGTAAATCCCCGAAGGGAAATCTCTTGCATCCCAGGTGAACCTGCCCACAGGTTCGGTTATGTTGCAGTGAAATACACACTCACCTGCAAGATTGTATATCCTGAGCCTGCCAGATGAACCTCCTATGCTGTAGTCGAAACTGGTTCTTGCATTGAACGGATTAGGATAACCAGGAGAAATAGAAACCATCTCTGGACGACGAGCAGGAGGCTCTGCAATTCCGGATGTCCCATCATACAGCTTGACATCCAGATCGATTGTCTCGTATGTGCGCATCCTCGAATAGTTGGAGAGGACAAGATATATGTTTTCCTCCCTCGGAAAGATAAACTCAAAGTTTCCTGAATCTGCTTCTGGCTCGGCAAAGTATGCCTCGAAAGGCTCACCGGCAAGATAGAGCGAGTAGTTTGTCTCATTGAGGGCAAATAAATAA
>NATO01000051.1 GCA_002085385.1 candidate division Zixibacteria bacterium 4484_93 | reverse complement strand
CAGAAGAAGAACAGAATATATGAGGACTGGTTCCGCTTCCACCTCGATAGAACGGATATAGAAGACCTCCGAGGAAGAAGATAGATTATTACATTTCTTTGCTCATCATATCGTGCATTATTATCCCGGCGGCAACAGAAACATTGAGAGAGTCTATTTCCCCCTTCTGAGGAATGCCTATAAGATTGTCGCAGCGTGATAGAACAGATACTCTGTGCCCTCCTCCCTCCGAACCGAGAACAAGCACAACCCTTTCAGGATAGGATGTAATCTCGTTCAGTGGAACACCCGACATATCAGCACAGAAGATGCAGAAACCTTTCCTTTTCAGCGTATCAAGCGTATCGGGGATAGAAGCTGCAAGATGAATCGGGATAAACTCTGTGGCACAGGCAGAGGTGTGAACAACAGCAGGGGTTACCTTTGCTCCACCTCGCTCAGAGATGATTACCCCATCAAATCCAAGAATATGGGCAGATCTTATGATAGAACCCGTGTTGCGGACATCGGTTATCCTGTCGAGAAGGACAAGACGATATGAACCTTCTACAAGAAAGCTCTCAAGCGGCACATAACGGAAGCTCGATACAAATGCAACTACTCCCTGATGGTCCCTCCTGCCGGACAGCTTGAACAGAACATCCCTGCCAACTATTTTGTATGGGATATGAACTCTGTTAATCTTGCCTTTCAAGCTCCGGAAAGCGGATTCGATAAGATAGACCTTTTCGACACTGCGTTTGCCTTTAAGGAAATCAACGAATACTTTTCTACCGTAAATAAAATCAGGTTGCCCCATCAGAATTTGACCTTTGGTGCCTCCTTGGCAGCCTCCGGCGCAGCAAAGAACTTCTTCGGCTCGGATTTGCCGAACAGACCAGCAACAAGATTGTTGGGGAAAACCTTAACAAAGGTATTGTAAGACCTGACAGCATCGTTGTATCGTTTCCTGGCAACAGCTATCCTGTTCTCCGTGCCGGCGAGCTCATCCTGAAGGCGGATAAAGTTCTCGTTTGCCTTCAGCTCAGGATAGTTCTCCACAACGACGAGAAGCCTGGAAAGAGCCGATGAAAGCTGATTCTCTGCCTCTATCTTCTCGGCAACAGTCCCGGCAGAACTCACACGGGAACGAGCCTCTGTCACACCAAGAAATGTTTCCCTCTCGTGGGAAGCGTATCCTTTCACAGTCTCAACAAGATTGTCTATCAGGTCATACCGCCTCTGAAGCTGGGTCTCTACCTGAGCCCATTGATTTTCTGTTTCCTGGTCGAGAGCAACTATCTTGTTGTAGACAGAAACACCCCATATCGCAAATATTAGAACTATCCCAACAATGCAGCCCAAAACCAGAAGCAGTATCATCCAGGACCTCTTCTTCATCGTTATCCTCCTTTTAGTTTATTATCCCCTCTTTGGCAACAAAAGAATATACACCAGCCTGAAAACACAGGAAACCACAAGAAGAAAAACATACCAGATATAATCTATAAAATAAAACGCAGTAAAAACTGGCATAAGAAAGAGCATAACATTCAAAAGTAGAATCTCCCTCCTCGGAGCAAATACAGACCAGAGAAGAAACGGAAACAAAAATATCGAGAGCAGGAATATTACCTGCTCGTGCAGGAGGCAGGAGACTATCCCTATGAGTGCCAGCCCCAGGATAAGCAAAAGAATAAGCTCACGATGAGAAAAACGGGAGAATATGGTTTCGGGTGGCTTCTCCTCAAGATGCCAGATGATAACCGAGAAGAAAAAAGCAAATAGAAGATAAGGAATACTATGCAGAAGCATTGAAGGGAAGCTCCCACCGGAGAGTATCCAGCCGAGAGAGAATAGCAAAAAGGCAGCCAGCAAAAAGGCAAGATTATACCACAACCCCCTTCTCCTCAACGACACAGGCGAAAAGATAAAAAACAAAAAGGGTGTAAGAACAACTATAACCCCGATAACAAAGGGTAGCTTAACAGTCGCTGCGAGAACAATCGATATAACGAGAAGGGCTAAGGTAAGGGCAACTATGTTCCTCAGGGGAATGCAAAACCTCACAACAGGTGAATAGGATGAAAGTTTGTGTCCAAGCTCACAGTAGTGAAGCTGAATGATAAGCAAGACCGCAGACAGACCGAAAAGGAGGGATAAAAAAATCCTTGGAGACAATCCGGCTGCCGCGTTGCCACTCCCACGAAAATATCCGAGAAGAAAGAAGGATACAAAGAACAGAGACCAGAGAGGAGAGAACGCTTTGATATAGTCCGCAATCTTCATACGACCTCTCACAGGGCAAAATTCACACCGAGAGTATAGGTATCTCCCAGAACAGATGCGGAATAGCCGTAGCCATAATCGAAGGAGAACATACCCAGCAAAACACCCAGCCCGAATGCGAACCTCTGAGAATCACCTCCTATGATGTAAGCTCCCCTGAGGGAAAGGATATGTCGATATGTGTATTCAACGGCGACATTCTCAACCCCCGAGGCATAATCGGGCTTGGTGAAACCGAAAAGAAGGGAGATATCATCCCTCGGGTAGACAGAAATGGCTGCTTTGTATGTGAGCGGTAGCTCGAAATAATACTGCTCAAAGCGTGAAGAGCCACCATAGTTCTGAACAGCTACACCAAAAGAGACCCAACGGTGGCTCACAAGAAGCCCTATGTCGAATGCAGAGCCTCTTGCATCGTAGACGGATAACTTCTCATATATCCCTTTAGCCGTGGCACCAACGGAAAGAAACCGCCACGGGGTGGCAGAAACAGTCAGAGAATATTCGATATCCCTCGACGAGAAGAGATAGTCGGGTCTATCCGTTGGAGACTGCCTTGCCTCAATGTCGGAGACACCACCTATAAAAAATGCACCTGTTATATGGAACCAGTTCCTGTTATACAGAAGAAGCAGCGAACTGTAGCGAAGCTCACCGAAGCGGCTTATGTAGGAACAGGATGCCTCGAACTTCTTATCAGAGAAAAGAGAAGCAGGATTGCTACCGAACAGGGTCAACCTGCCGCTCAGGGAGGCGGTATTCTCTCCGAGAGATAAAGAGTAAGCAGTTCCAGGCGTCGTGAGGAAGACAAAACCCGGCTCATACGCAAAGAGCGCACCAACACCCAGAAAAATCAGAACTACTGCTGACATCCATCTCATAATTGATTAAATTATCAAATATTATTCAAAAGTCAAGCAAAGAGCTTCTATGCGAAAAATTATTGATAATTCCTCCAGAATTGTTATCTTTTAACCTCACAGGTAAGGAGGGAGTGTGTTTTTTGCTATGATTATATTTCTGGTGCTGTTTTTTGCCGGGACGCTGATATTCCTCAAGAGAGAGAAAAGACTCACTGCTGCTATCCAGACCAGACTTTCCGCATCATCAAAAGAGATACTTCACCTCTCCCTGCTCATTCAGAGAAATGTAGAAAATGCCGCTCCCGATGAGATTGAGCTATCAAACAGGCTTGTTCGGGCAAGGCGCGAGTTTGAGAAGAAACCAGAGTCAGCGACACTCGACAATCTGACAAAGAATATACTTATGTTCAAGCAGGTAGACAATACAAGGTTTCCCGGACTCCCTGAGCTCATCGAGCGGTTCCTCGCAGAAAGGCAGCGATTTCTCATATTCACAAGAGAATTCGAGAAAACAAAACAAAAAAGGGGACTATGGGAAAGATAAGGGTTCTGGATGAGTGGGTGGCGAACCGCATTGCAGCCGGTGAGGTCGTGGAACGCCCTGCATCTGTCCTGAAGGAGCTTGTCGAAAACTCGATAGACGCTGGAGCAACAGAGATAGAGGTAAAACTCGAAGATGGCGGTATACGGCTCATCGAGGTATCCGATAACGGCGATGGAATGACAAAAGAGGACGCTATCCTCGCATTCCGCAGGCACTCAACAAGCAAAATCCAGACAGCAGACGACCTGCAAGAGATTGCAACACTCGGATTCCGGGGTGAGGCACTGCCATCCATAGCATCGGTGGCAAAAGTAACCATCTTCACAAGGCCACAGAATGAACAGATGGGAACATATATTCTTACGGAGAACGGAAAGCCAAGAGAGATATCCGAGACAGGAACAAGAAAGGGAACCCGCGTCATCGTCGAGAACCTATTTTATAATGTCCCGGCAAGGAAGAAATTCCTGAAGAGCATCCGAACGGAATACAAGCACTCACTCAACACATTCATCCGATTCGCTCTCGGATACCCGAACATCCGGTTCCAGCTCATAAGCAACGGGAAGGAGGTATTCCTCCTCCTCGAAACAGACAGCATCACAAAGAGAATAAAAGATACATTGGGCACCGATTTCAGCGAGAACATAATCGAGGTCGGACACTCGATAGATGAGATTTCGGTTAAGGGGTTTATTACCAAGCCATCATTTGCAAGAAAGAGCCGTGGATACGACTATATTTATGTCAACGGCAGATTTGTCAAGAGCCCGCTTGTCTCGGCGGCTGTCAAGAATGGATACGGAGCATACCTTCAAAAGGGGCGTTTCCCTCCATATATACTCTTCATATCAATTCCACCGGAACTGGTGGACCCGAACATACATCCATCGAAGATGGCGGTGCGGTTCAAACGGGAGGATGCTATCTTCCATACGGTGCTGAAGGCTGTGGAAAAGGGGTTCCAGAAAGCAAAAACAACCCCTGAGAAGATTGCACCGTCCATCAGCTTCAAAAAGAGTATAACGACAAAAAGAGAACCAACTCCACACAGGGTCATAACGAAAAAGGCATCCCCTCCGCCACAGGAGGAGCCCGATTTCTTCCGTATGGAGCCTGAGATAAATTTCTATCAGGTGCACAATATGTTCATCTTTGTCGAGACGAAGAACGGCATCCTTGTGGTCGACCAGCATGCAGCACACGAGAGGGTCCTGTATGAGCAGGTGCTTGAACGACTGAAGTCAGCCAGCCTAACAGGACAAAGGCTACTCTTCCCGATTGTCCTGGAGATGACCCCACAGGAGATGGAAACAATCAAAGAATATAAAGATGCGATAGAACATCTCGGATTTGAGACAAGAGCGTATGGCTCAGGACATATTCTCATCGAGGCTTTCCCGCCGTTCATCAAGGAGATAGGTAACGGCGAGATACTACACGAAATTCTCGAGGATATAACCTCACCCGAGATAGAAGAACCCGACAAACTCAAAAGAGTGGCAGCAAGTATCGCCTGCAAAGCGGCTATCAAGGCAGGAGATAAACTATCTCAGAGGGAGATGCAGAACCTTTTCGATATGCTGTTTGCCACCGAGAACCCATTTTCCTGTCCGCACGGGAGACCAACCGTCATCGAGCTTACCCTCAATGAACTGGAAAGACGCTTTGGCAGATAGAAGCTCTATCCCCATCATCGCTGGACCAACAGCATCTGGGAAAACAGAGCTTGGAATAAAGCTCGCAGAAAGACTGGATGGTGAAATAATATCCGCCGACTCGAGACAGATATACAGAGGTATGACCATCGGGACATCGACACCCGTCAACCCACCCGTGCCATACCATATGACTGGCTTCCTCGACCCGAACGAACGGTTCTCTGCTATGAAATTCGCCAGAATTGCCAGAAATCTCATTGAGGATATACTCGCTCGCGGAAAACTGCCCATCATCGTAGGGGGGACAGGACTATACATAAAGGCACTAACAGAGGGGTTTTTCGAGGGACCAGCAGAGTTCCCACAGATACGAGAGGAACTGGAAAAAAGAAGAAACAAGGGAGAAAAGCTCTACAAACTGCTCGAAAAACTCGACCCGGAAACAGCAGAAAGGGTGCACCCAAACGACCTCATCAGGATTCAAAGGGCACTGGAGGTCTCCATTGCAACAGGAAAACCTATATCAGCCTGGCAAAAAGAGGGAAACTACCAGAAATTGGAATATCCAACAAAGCTGTTCGGTATGTCCATACCACGAAAAAAGCTATACGAGAGAATAAATAGCAGGGTAATAACGATGATTAACAGCGGCTGGATAGAAGAGACAAGACGCCTGCTGAACAACGGATACTCACGGGACGACCCCGGAATCTGCTCGCTCGGATACCCCCAGATAATAGATTACATCGAAGGAAAGGAAGAACTGGATAGCATCATATCAGCTATACAGAAAAAGACAAGAAACTACGCGAAAAGGCAGATAACCTGGTTCAGGAAAGCAAGCAGGATAATCTGGGTGGAGCCTGCGGATGCTATCGAAAATATTATTCGGGAGTGTCGCCTCGCTGTATGACCAAATTTATTTGACTAATCGATTTTAAAACATATAATTGTTCGATGCCCAAAATCAAGTATATGAAAAGGGCTCTTTCCCTCGCAAAGGGAGGCTGGGGAGAGACCTCCCCCAATCCGATGGTTGGTGCGGTGATTGTCAGGGACGGGAAGATTATCGGGGAGGGTTATCACAGCCGCTGCGGTATGCCGCACGCCGAGGTCGAGGCGATACGGAACACGAAGGAGAATCTCTCCGGAGCGGAGATGTATGTGACACTGGAGCCGTGCAACTTCTACGGAAGAACACCTCCCTGCACAGACGCAATCATCAAATCCGGGATAAGAAAGGTTTATATTGCCACACTCGACCCGAACCCGAGGGTATCCGGAGGCGGCGTGAAAAAACTTCGTGACGCAGGGATAGATGTCGAGGTCGGGATGCTGGAAAACGAGGCAAAAAGGCTAAACGAGATATACTTCAAGAACATACAGGAGAAACTTCCATTTGTCATCGGGAAAGCCGCCATCACACTCGACGGGTTCATAGCAGACACATCCGGCAACTCAAGGTGGATAACATCAGAGAGCTCAAGAAAAGCCTCGCATATGCTGCGAGCGTTAGTCGATGGGATACTTGTCGGAGCAGAAACGGTAAGATGCGATAATCCACGGCTCACAACATATCTCGTCGAGGGGAAAACAGCTATCAGATTTGTCCTCGCAAGACACCCGCTTGAATACGAGAGATACCATATCTTCACCGATGGACTGCCAACATATATAATAACCGACAACCCCGACTACCCGGAAGAAGGCTTGCCCGATAACATATCGCTTGTCATACTGTCCAACCTATCGAAGGATATTCTCCCTGAACTCTGGAAGATGAACATAAGAAGCCTTCTTGTCGAGGGTGGAGGAGAGGTTCACTCGTTCTTCATCGAAAATTCACTCTACGATAAAATGCTGATATTCGTTGCACCAAAGGTCATTGGAAATGGAAAAGGGATGTTCGGGAATATAACACGCAGGCTCCAGAATGCGATGGAGTTCTGCATAGAATCGGTCGATAAGAGCGGGAATGACGCGGTCCTGACCGTGTATAAGAAGGGGAAATGTTCACAGGGATAGTCGAGAAGATAGGGAGAATTACAAGGGTAAATCGGGCATCCGGAGGCGTTCGAATCTCTATCGAGACGGATTTTAACTCCCCCATCCCGGCAGGAGCAAGTATATCCTGTGATGGAGCCTGTCTCACAGTTGAGAAGGGAAACCGTAGGCAAATAACCGTTATGGCGGTCGAGGAGACGCTTGCAAGAACGAAGCTCGGGCAGATAAAAACAGGATATAGAATAAATCTCGAGCGTGCACTCCCCTCCTCCGGCAGGCTCGATGGGCATATCGTCTACGGGCATATCGACACAACAGCAAGGATAACGGAGATTATCCCAAAAGGGACACAGACAACATTCCGCTTCCTCCTGCCGCCCGGAAATACAAAATATATTGTCCCAAAAGGTTCCATCGCAATAGACGGGGTATCACTGACTATCGCAAACATAACAGGAAGCGAGTTCGAAGTCGCCATTATACCGTTCACATACAAAAACACCAATTTCCAATTCAAGCATCAAGGTGAGCTGGTAAATGTCGAGTTCGATGTAGTCGGCAAGTATATTGAGAGGCTGGTATGTCGGGAATAGTGAGCATCGAAGAGGCAATCAGGAGGACAAAAGCAGGTGAGATTCTGATTGTCGTCGATGATGAAAACCGTGAAAACGAGGGCGATTTCTTCTTCCCCGCCGACGCTGCCGTCGACGCAAAGCAAGGAACGACAACAGGTATCTCTGCATTCGATAGGGCAAGAACGATAGAGGTTCTGCTCGATGAGAAGACCACTCCGGATGAGCTTGCACGACCAGGTCACATCTTCCCGCTTCAGGCAGAGGAGGGTGGTGTTCTACACCGAGCAGGACATACAGAGGCAGCTGTCGACCTCGCCACACTCGCAGGAAGATACCCCGCCGGCGTCATCTGCGAGATTATGGACGAGGACGGAACGATGGCAAGGATGCCGAGACTGCTCGAAATCTCAAAAAAGCATAATATCCCGATTGTGACGATAAGAGACCTGATAGAATACCGCCAGAAGCGTGAGAAGCTGGTCAAGAAGATAGTCGATGTCGATTTCCCTACAAAATATGGACACTTTAGGCTTTACCTCTACGAATCACTGATTGGCGAGCACAAACATCATCTTGCAGTTGTCAAGGGTGATGTCAGAGGAAAGAAGGATGTGCTCGTTCGCGTTCACTCCGAGTGTCTAACAGGTGATACACTCGGCTCACTCCGCTGCGACTGCGGAGACCAGCTGGCAACCGCTATGAAAATGATTGAAAAAGAAGGAAGAGGTGTATTCGTCTATATGAGGCAGGAGGGAAGAGGTATCGGCTTAAAAAACAAGATACTCGCATACAAGTTGCAGGATGAGGGGCTCGATACCGTCGAGGCAAATTGCCACCTCGGTTTCCCCCCCGACCTCAGGGAATATGGCATCGGAGCACAAATCCTCGTCGACCTCGGACTCTCATCGATAAGGCTTTTGACTAACAACCCAAAGAAGGTCGTGGGGATTGCCGGATACGGACTGAAGATAACAGAAAGGGTCCCCATCGAGATACCTCCCACAGAGCATAACCGCCGCTACCTCGAGACCAAGCGCGACAAGCTCGGACATCTACTCAATATGAAAGGAAAAGATGACAGGTAAGGGATTTATATTCTCACTCGCGGCAATCCTTGCCATATCATCGGCTACACTGTCTGCAACCATAGGCGGACAGACAGGTGCATTCCTGAGACTGCCCCTCTCCTATGATGATGCGAGGCTGGCATACACATACATTGCATCCTGCAAACCGCAGACAGCTTTCTTATACAATCCGTCAGAGATTCTTAACACAGAGAACCTCTTCTTCTCCGGGCACACGAGCCTGCTCTCACTCGAAAGAAGATTGTTCGGCTTCTCCACAGGATACAACATAAGAGGCGATGCTGCGGTTGGACTGGCACTCGTTTCGGCAGGCGTGTCGGATGTCGATGAGAGGACGAGAAGCGGTGTTAAGATAGGTGAGGTCCAAAACGGGGAGTTCGCCTGCATCTTTACATTCAGCAAGAAAGTCATTCGGGATATGGCAGTTGGTGGGAATATGAAATATGTTCAGTCGAGTATCGAGAATGTTACCGCATACGGTGTCGGGTTCGACATCGGGTTTTACTATAGGTTTCTCAAGCGGCAGCTCGCATTCGGTGCGGTGCTCAAGAATATCGATGTAAAGCAGAGCTGGGATTCATCCCCATACTACGGCAGGGGCATCTGCTCGACAGAAAGCCTTCCGCTGACCGCAGCAGCCGGTGTCGGGCTATTCCCGAAGGATATTCCTCTGTCCATACTGTTCAATGTCGAGGGGAACTCATACTGCTTCAACTGGGGAGGAGGAGTCGAGTATTCCCTGTTCGATATGGTTTCGCTCGGTGCAGGATACTCCTCCCGTGGGTTCGGCGCAGGTATTGGAGCAAAAACGAGTTTCGGCAGGTTCTCGGGTGAGGTTGGATACGGATATTTCCAGAGGAAAAACGACCCGGAGGGTAGCCATATATTATCATTTAGCTTTGGACTGAAATGAGAATAACGCAACAAAAAATAAAATCTCCTGAAGAAATCTTGCACCTATTTAATGTAAAAAGGGTGGATAATAACTGGTCGTTTATTGGATATAAATCCTCAGATACAGGAAAGTGGACACATAGTTATCATCGTTATCCTGCAAAATTTATTCCACAATTGGTTGAAAAATTGATCGATGAGTATGCGCCAAACAGAGAGGCTCATATAAACGACCCATTTATGGGATGCGGGACCACTATCGTTACAGCAATCTCAAGAGGGTTTAGAGCAAGCGGAACGGATATAAATAAGATAGCCTACCTAATAACTAAAGTAAAATCAACACCAATAGAACCAACTTATCTTAGCGAAAAAATAGGACAATTCTTGTCCAGAGTGGCAGAATTTACACAGAAAGGATTATTTAACAGGAACATCGAGCCTTTAATCCCCGAAAGACATATCAAGAGAATTGACTATTGGTTCACCGAGGAAAGCAAGATTGAACTTGGCAAGATATTGAGATGCATCTATGAAGAAGATGATAAAAAGATAAGAGATTTTTTGCTGGTTGCCTTTAGTCATATTTTGAAAAATTGCTCTATATGGTCACAGGGAAGTACAAAACCGACAAGGGATTTCAAGAAGAATCCGGCAAAGCCTTACGAAGCTATTAGAAAACACCTAAAGAAGATGCAGAAAGGGAACAAACAATTCTATAATGTCGTTCCTTCAAAGGTTCGAGACAATCTCGACGGATATTTGAATATTAGGATTACCGACGCCAGATACCAGCCTGTATCAAATGATAGTGTAGATTTAATCGTAAGTTCAAGCCCCTATGTTACGAGCTATGAATACGCAGACTTGCATCAGCTATCAACTATTTGGCTTGATTTAGCTGGCGATT
>NATO01000050.1 GCA_002085385.1 candidate division Zixibacteria bacterium 4484_93 | reverse complement strand
GCGAGCAGGACTGTTGTCAGAAGAAGTAGGGGTATTGCAAGAAACCTTCTCATAAAATAGCCTAAAACCTCGTTCCGATGACCAGAGGCTTCCGCTTCGACTTGAGCGTCCCCGTGGTTGTGTTCTCCGCGGTCAAAAGCAGGATATATGTTCCAACAGGAAGGACATTCCCAGCATCGCCGAGACCTGTCCAATTAAGCGAATATGAGCCTGTGCTCACACCAGAGTAAAGGAGTTTGACAGCATAACCCTCCATATCGAAGAGTTTCAGGGTTATCCTCCAGCCAGCCGGCGCACCGAACTGAATGGGCATCGCCCCGTCGATGGATGGGACAAACACAGCATCGGGTATGGTGAGAAAAACCTCCTCGGGTGGCACACCAGCAGAAACGATGTGCTTTACAATATCCTCCTCATAAGCCACCAGAACTTGATACTCCTCTCCAGTGAAGTAGAAATTGCCGACACCCATAACCGTTATCGAATCACCGACCGCAAATGTATCCAGCTCAATGCCTGTCGTTTCCCAGATGCGGAGTTTGATATCACCTGTCGCATCCTGAATGGTTACATTCGTTCCACCGCCCACCTCGTAAATCTCGGCTATCTTGCCTGTGAGCGATATAAGCGTTCCGTCCCAGTCTGCCGATGCTGCGCCGGAGCAGGAAAGAGAATAAGGCTCGGGAAGCGCCTGATTTGTGTCGAGCAGCTCATAGCTGAACTCCTTTATCTCGGTTGTCCCTTGATAATCCTCAACATCACCTGTGAGGCGGAGCAGATTGCCACGGCGGATATCCCGCCTGTAGGCATCGGTAACATCGTAGTCGAAAAGCTGGATGCCCCTGCCCGATGAATCCTGAATATATGCCTTGGTCATAGATGTATCGAGGATGCCTGCACCTATAGTAACAACCCCCTCAACCGTAACAGTGGTGAACGCAGACGGGTCAGCCTGGATATCGGCAATCGGAGTGAGGCTTGTATCAGTTGTTTCGGGAATACCAAAATCAGAATCCCCACGAGGCTCGAGACGATATTCATCGTGAGAGTACATCATAACACCAACAAGAGATGCTATTGTATCACCGAGAGTTGGAGTATAAGAATAGTCCCAGGTATCATCCACTACAAGCTCACCAGTGCCATCATCAACGCGCCAGAGACCATACTCACCCTGCTCCCCCGTAACAACAACACTGTCAACTCGAACAAGAACACCCTCGAAAGCCTCAGACGAGGAGAGGGCACCTGTCGTTGTGTCGTAAGGCTCCGGGATAGAGACAGCCGAATCGACAGAAAAGTCCGTCAGATTCGTTATCTCCGTCATATTGTAGAACTCCTGAACGGTGCCTGTTATGGTGATGAAATCCCCGGGTGAAACGGAATGCGAGTAGTCATAGATATATACACCGTGCCAGGGACCGCCGTCAGGGTCACAGATAAAATACTTATCACCGGAATACCCTGTTGCAAAAACTATTCCAGAGACACCGACCGTCTGACCCGCATAAGGTGAATCACCGGAGGGGTCATCGGTGAACTGGATGTCATAGACGGTAAGGGCGTTCCCAATACCAAAGAAAAGAAGCGAAAACGCCACAATCATAGCAAGTCTTCTCATGTTCCTATCTCCCAGGAGCCAAGATACTCCTCTTGTTTTTTAGTCAACCCATCTATTTCCACACCCATTGATGCAAGCTTAAGGCTTGCAACGGTCTCATCAATCTCCTTTGGAACAGAGTGAACCTTCACAGCAAGTTTCCCGCGGTTCTTTGCGACATACTCAGCGGTGAGAGCCTGAACGGCGAAGCTCATATCCATAACATCCGGAGGATGACCCTCCCCACAGGCAAGGTTCACAAGTCTGCCCTGAGCAAGAAGATATATCCTTTTGCCCGACGGAAGGGTATACTCATCCACGAGCGGACGGACACCCCGGCGAATGGATTTTGCCATCTTCTCAAGCCCTGCAACATCTATTTCGACATCGAAATGACCGGAGTTCGCGACTATCGCACCATCCTTCATCATCTCAAAGTGACGCGGCACAATCACATCTATATCGCCTGTCAGTGTGCAGAAAATATCGCCTATTGGAGCGGCATCATCCATTCTCATCACACGGAAGCCATCCATTGCAGCCTCTATTGCCTTGATAGGGTTTATCTCGGTCACAATAACATTCGCTCCGAGCCCTTTTGCCCGCATAGCAAAACCTCTACCACACCATCCGTATCCTGCCACAACGACCGTCCTGCCAGCAATGAGATAGTTTGTCGCCCGGATTATCCCATCGAGCGTCGATTGACCCGTTCCATAGCGGTTATCGAACAGATGCTTGGTATCAGCGTCGTTCACAGCAAAAACAGGGAAGAGAAGACTTCCACCCCTTTCGAGAGACTTGAGCCTTATGACACCCGTTGTTGTCTCCTCCATCGAGCCCCAGATATTCTTCGCAAGCGTGTCCGAATACTCTTTATGCAGTGTCGAAACAAGGTCGGCGCCATCGTCGTGGGTGATGGTCGGCGATATCTCCAGAACCGATTGGATATGCTTATAATATGTATCTCTGTCCTCACCTCTCACAGCAAAGACCTCGATTCCAAAATCTTTGACAAGTGATGCCGCAACATCATCCTGCGTGGAGAGTGGATTCGATGCGCAAAGCCTGACATTCGCACCACCGGATGCGAGTGTTATCATAAGATTAGCCGTTTCAGTCGTTACATGAAGGCAGGCTCCAATATTCACACCATCGAGCGGTTTCTCTACCTCGAAACGCTCCTTAATGCTCTCAAGAACAGGCATATCCCGACCCGCCCATTCGATACGCTTCTTACCTGCCCCGGCAAGCGAGATATTATGAATGTCGTATTGCATTTCCTCTCCTTAAATCTTTGTTTCACAGATATTTTTCCAAATCCTTAATCCTGTCTGTTCTCTCCCAGGTGAACTCCGGCAATTCTCTGCCGAAATGACCGTAGGATGAGGTTTTTGTGTATATTGGACGCTTGAGCTTCAGATACTCTATCATCTCCTTAGGTGCCAATGGGAATTCCTTCCGAATAATTCTGGTTATCTCTTCATCGGGGAGTTTCCCTGTTCCGAATGTATCGACAGCGACGGAGACAGGTTCTGAGACACCTATTGCATAAGCGAGTTGTAGCTCAACTCTATCAACTACTCTGGCTGCAACAAGGTTCTTGGCAATGTATCGAGCCATATAGCTGGCGGAGCGGTCAACCTTCGTCGGGTCCTTGCCAGAAAAGCAGCCACCTCCGTTGCGGGCAGAACCACCGTATGTATCGACTATCGTCTTCCGACCGGTTAGACCCGTGTCCGCCATAGGACCACCTATCACGAACCGACCTGTCGGATTGATGTAGAATTTCGTATCCTCATCCATCATTTCCTCGGGGATAACCTTGAAGATGACCTCACGCTTCAACTCATCACAGAGCGTTTCATACGAGACATCCGGGGCATGCTGGGCAGAAAGGACAACAGCATCGACCCTGACAGGTGTCGAATCGTTATACTCGATTGTCACCTGACTCTTTCCATCAGGGCGGAGGAAATCAACTATTTTCTCCTTCCTGACAAATGCAAGCCTCTCAACGAGCTTATGGGCAAGCATTATCGGAAGCGGCATATAAACATCCGTGTCACGACAGGCATAGCCGAACATTATCCCCTGGTCACCTGCACCGTCACGGTCGACACCGAGAGCAATATCCGGGGATTGCTTGTGAATCGATGTTACCACAGAGCAGTTTTCCCAGTGGAAGCCGCAGTGCGGGTCGGTATAACCTATATCCCTTATCGTGTTCCTGATTATTGCAGGAAACTCCACCACCGCCTTAGTCGTTATCTCTCCTCCTATGAAGGCAAGCCCTGTAGTCACGAAAGACTCGACCGCCACCCTGCTGTCCGGGTCCTGCTCGAGGGTAGCATCGAGAATTGCATCGGATATACGGTCAGCTATCTTATCCGGATGACCCTCGGTAACAGACTCCGACGAGAAGAAAAACCTACCGTTCATTCTATATCTCCTTTCTCATAATCTTAGATTAAAACAGGGCAGATGTCCCCTATTCCTTAAATACCTATCAACCTCCCCAATTCCGTAGCTTTCTCATTATCAAACCAATCTGCTCTAAGATAGTCTTTTACAAATCCATACAAATCAGATACAACCCCAGAATCGATGGGTTTCTTCCGTTTACTTCTTTTTTGCTTTCTTAAAATAAATATCTCGTCGACTTTGGTATTCTTTAGATTAACATCGTTACTTAAAGCATTTTGTTCAGCCACAATAGCATAGAGAGCGAAAGGATTGCCTTCTTTTAAACGTTGAGCTTCATAATTTGCCTGGTCAAACATTGTCTTGGGAATATATGTTTTACACTCAATTGCAACTGCTGGCACAATTAACTCTACTTTTTCCTCCTTTTTATCTGTTCTAAAAACACATCTTACTTTTTTAGAAATTGTAAAATCTTGCCTCTTTCGGTTTATATAAACACCCGGATTCGTGACAAAATCCGCTAAATTCTTAGGGGCAAAAGAAAGATCCAAATATGCATTCGCTTGCCCCATAAACAACAGCTCATTGCTTAAATCATCCACCAAATCTGGAATATCCTTAAACAGCAGATAAAGAAACTCTTCAATCACGGAAGATTTCAGCTTGTCCTGAGGCTTGAAATATCTCGATACCGAATCGAGATAATCCTTATACTCATTTAGCAAAAATACTTTTCTCTTCAGTTCCTCCTCGATTTCAGAATTTAGTTTTTCTGTCTTTCCCCTCCAATTCTTATACTTGGTCTCAATTTCGTCCAATATCTTAGGATAACCGGGCTTGCTTTTCTTTTTCTCTATGTTTAATCCATGAATGTAACTCGAGTTAAGCACGAATCATCCCTCAATTATTATTTTTCTCTCTTTGCCTCGATATTATCGGAATGCACGAGCAGGTTCATTTCTCCTTCCCCCAGTCGAGGATTACCTGAGAGGAATCGCCCATATTCAGCCTATAAAATCTGCCGACAAACTCGGCACCTGTCCCCAGAATAGATGATTCCAGCAGACAATGCTTAAGATGAACAGCTTCAGCCAAGATGCTATCCCTAACGATACTTCCCTCCACAGAAGAGCCAGCAGCAACGGAAACATAGGGACCAATTATCGAGCTTTTCACAACCGCATCGGGAGAAATAAAACAGGGCGGTATGATAACCGAGCCCTCGATAGCCGGTGAGCTATCAAGTGTTGCAAGTATGTGCCTGTTCGTCTCAAGGAGTGTCTCCGGACTGCCACAGTCGAACCAGCCGGATATCTCATACGGGAAAAACTCCGCACCGGAAGATAGCATCATAGCAAGTGCATCGGTCAGTTGGAACTCCCCCCTCGTTTTCTTATTCGTTTCTATAATCTCTCTCAAGCTGCGGCGCAAAAGGGCTGTATCCCGAATAAGATAGAGACCAACAATGCCAAGATTGCTCCTCGGATGCTCGGGCTTCTCAACAAACTCGACTATCCTGCCATCCTTCACTGTCACGATGCCGAACCGCCTCGGGTCTAAAACCGGATGAACGCCGATTACATTTCCACCAATATCAAATATCCTGGAAAAGTCCACCTCGGTTATCGTATCACCCAGAAGGATAACAACCGTATCATCATCAGACACAAAGGATAGTCCGAGGTGAATAGCATACCCGAGTCCGAGCAACTCCTCCTGATAGGCAAAGCTCGTGGAGATAGTATAGTTAGCCCTTATATACTCCTCTATCTTCTGACCCATATAGCCAACGACGAAGACAAAATCATCTATCCCCTGCCCCGCGAACTGGTCGACTATATGTGAGATAATCGGCTTACCTGCAACAGGCAAAAGTGCCTTCGGTATCGTGTGAGTGAAAGGTTTAAGCCGAGTCCCAAGCCCTGCCGCCGGGATTATTACCTTTATCATCCCTTAAATTCCTTCAATCTTGTCTTTAAATAGTCTATTATCTTCACGGGTCTGGGGTCCTCACGAGCCAAGATTGCGAGGTAGTAGCTTGCAAAATCCCCGAGCTGGATGAGGGAAAATATCCGCTCGAGAAGGCTCTCTCCTTGACTCTCGAGGAATATTGGTTCAACACCGAGCCTCCGCATAATATCGGATGTTAGCTCCATTCGATAACGAACACGAGGATTATCATCTTTATCGGTCAAAAACACAGGAACAAGCTGTTTGCCGAACTCGAACAGATGTTTCCAACCAACAAGCTCATTATGGTTCATCTCCGGCAGAAGCGATGAGTATGCAAGCATCTTTGCGTTCTCGTTTATCTGACCTCGGAAGCGTGTCCCGACGACATCGAAATATCTCGTCGAGCTATATATCAACGGTAGCTTTCCAAAGATGCGGGTGGCAAGTTTCTTTGCTGGATTGTCGGGAACAGACGGGGAAAACTTCTCTGCTCTATTTTTCAGCAGTCTCGCCGTCGATTTTATATCCGCCCAGTGGTCGCGAGCATATCCCAGCCTGATGAACACGCCGAGCAGCGGGATAAACGAATAGCCGAGCGCCGCCCTCGGTGGAAGACCTGATGGTATCTTAAGATATGGAACACCAAGAGAGTTTGCAATCCCGATGAGCTTCCCGCCAGTCGATATGGCAAAAAGAAGCGCTCCTCTATCCTTTGCCTTCATAAACGATGAGATGCTCTCTTCCGTGTTGCCGGAATAGCTCGAGCCGATGACGAGCGTATGCTCGTCCACAAAGCCAGGGATGTCGTAGTCGCGGTTGATATACATCGGGATGGGAAGCTCGTCGAAAAGATACGCCCGCAGAAGGTCACCACCTATCGCAGAACCGCCCATTCCACAGAGAAGTATATTGTAAATCTCATATCCGGCAAAAGCTGTCAGGTCAACCTTTCGGGCAAGCTCGACACCTGTATCAAACTGCTGGTAAAACTGCATAAGAAGCTTTGCCATACCGCCCTGGTCAACCTCTGAATACAGTTCCAGGTCATTCAGCAACCCTATAACCTCCCTTTCAAAATTAAACCTATCATATTAACAAATTATTGATGCTTGGCAAGGAATTTCTGATATATCCCTACATCAGAAATCCCAGCCGAAGAATATATCGAAGTATGTCCACGGGTCAACCCTGTGGTAGTCGGAGCGCCAGGCAAAATCCAGCCTCAACACCGTGTATCCACCGAGATTGGTTCTGAAGCCGACACCGGCTGTGCAGAGAAGCCCATCGAACTTATCCTCCCAGACATTGCCTGTATCGAAGAATATCGCAGAATTTATCCCTCCGAGCTTCATATCACCGAACGGCAGACCGAGAACAATCCGCCTGAAGAGTGGAAAGCGGAACTCGGCGTTCAGAAGGACAGAATTCCTACCGTAGAAATAATACATCGGATAGCCCCGGAAGCTCCAGGTTCCTCCCATATAAAACCTCTCAGGCTCATCACCGAAAGATGTCCTTCCAACAAGTCGGGTAGCAAAACAGCTATGACGGGTAAGCCTGAAATATCTCCTTGTATCGAGGGAGAGAAGAACCGAACTCAGATTGCCTGTTTTCGTATCCATAGCTGCACCAACAGTCAGATTAGTTCGACTACCGTCTATCGGTCCCGTCGTCCACCAGAGCGAATTGTCGTAGACCAGCGATATGTTCTGACTGATAAAGTAGCCTTTTCTCTTTTCTTCGTAGTAATCCCTCGATGAGTATCGGGCGAATGTGTTTCCTGCAATGCGAGAGAACCTCGTGAATGGATAGCTGACAGAAAAAGAAAGCCCGACATTCTCCTCCTCAAACCCACCCTCTATGCGGTTGTAGTAGTAATCAAACAGACGATACGCTCCAACACCCCAGTTGGGACGCTTCTTCTGGTTCGCATACTGAACCATTATGTTGAACTGGCTAAGAATATCGCTCCACCGCTGCGCCTGGTCATAGACGAGAAAGAATATCCGATGGTCACCGAGCATATCGGAGAACATACCCTCGATACCACCTCCCGATTGCATCGCTGCATCGGTCGTCATCGTTCCCTGTGCAATATCGAGCGAGAACTTCGGCTTATAACCCACCGGCGACAACGCAAGCGAACTATCACCCACAGAAGACGGCTCCCAGAAAGAAGTATCGGTGGGAAGATACCTAATCATACCAAGAAATTCAAGAGAATCGGGAATATCGCGCTTGTAAAGTGAATAGTTCATCTCCGAGAAAACAATGCAGACGAGCGAATCCCTCCCAAGGAAAACAGGCGAAAATGCAGCTGTCAGTATCCGCGGAAGGGAAAATAT
>NATO01000049.1 GCA_002085385.1 candidate division Zixibacteria bacterium 4484_93 | reverse complement strand
GGGTCGGTGAGTTTATCCAATGATGGGTAAAAGAACTCTTTTATCTCCTCTCTTGTTTTAAGCCCGCGGTTCACCAGTATCTGCGAGATAACCTCTGGAATGCTAAGTTCCCTTGCAATTTCCAGAGATTTAGCTCTGTTCTTGTTTTTCTGGAGGACCCAGAGCATTATTTTCTCCTCCCATGGTTTGGAGGGGAGAGAACCTGTAAGCCGGATTCTGTATCCATCTGTTGATGGATGATAGTCATCTCTCTGGGGCTGGAATTACTTCCAGTCTCGAGCGGTCTACCCGGAGGTTTACCTGGAGCCTGGCACCCCCTGCTTGACCTTGCATCCGGTGGGGTTTGCCCTACCTCGAATGTCTCCATTCGAGTGGTGGTCTCTTACACCACCTTTTCACCCTTACCTGAGGATTCAGGCGGTATCTTTTCTGTGGCACTTTCCGTGGAATCACTTCCCCTGGGAGTTGCCCAGCACCGGGGCTCCACCTGTCCGGACTTTCCTCCCCATAGCTTGGGGCGACTACCCGGTTCTCTCCCCCTTTGTTTGAATCTTCTATTACAAAAAGCTAAAATATTATCATACCCAAAACAGATTAAAAATCAATAATCGGATATTCGGTAGTTGGGCGGCTCCTTTGTCAGTTGTAGATTATGCGGGTGGCTTTCCCTCAAGCCTGAGAATGTCACCCGTATAAAGTGTGCTTTTTTGTGCAGTTCATCTATATTCCTAGCGCCGACCATACCCATTCCTGCTTTTAAGCCCCCAACGAGTTGATACAGTGAATCGGCAACAGGCCCCTTGTATGGCACCCTTCCTTCCACACCTTCGGGGACGAGCTTGGAGAAATTTTCGACCTCCTCCTGGTGATACCTGTCCCTTGCGCCCTTCTTCATTGCCTCGAGAGAGCCCATACCGCGGTATACCTTGAAGCGTCTTCCCTCGTATAGCACGGTCTCGCCTGGAGCCTCCTCGGTTCCTGCCAGAAGGTTTCCTATCATCACCGAGTCCGCGCCGAGACCGAGTGCTTTTGTTATGTCCCCGGAGTAGCGTGTCCCTCCATCTGCGATTATCGGGATATTATGCTTTTTTGCTACCTTGGCACAGTCGAACACAGCGGAAGCCTGAGGGTATCCCACACCTGTGACGACCCTCGTCGTGCAAATGGAACCAGGCCCAATGCCCACTTTGATGATGTCGGCTCCAGCATCTATTAAGGCGGATACAGCCTCTCCTGTTGCGACATTCCCCGATGCAATGACTACATCAGGGAAGTTCCTCTTGAACTCTCTTGTTGCGTCTATGACATTCTTTGAGTGTCCGTGTGCGGAGTCGATGACGAGCATATCCACGCCAGCCTCCACAAGTGCATAACTCCTTTCCTCCCTCTTTTTCCCGACGCCGATAGCGGCAGCCACCAGAAGATGTCCCTGCGCATCCGTTGCGGATGAAGGGTGGGTTCTTTTCCTTATCATATCCTTGAATGTGATAAGACCCACTACATTACCGTTTTTATCCACTATCGGTAGTTTCTCTATTTTGTGTTTTTGCATAATATCTCGAGCCTCAGCCTCGCTTACACCCTCGTGAGCGACAACAAGCTTCCTTGTCATTACCTCTTCAATCCTTCGGGATGTATCCGTCTCAAAACGTATGTCCCTGCTTGTCAGTATTCCAATGAGTTTGGGTCCCCTTGTTATGAGAACGCCTGATATATCGTTCTCCCGCATAATCTCGTATGCTGCAGATATTGGAAGGTCGGGAGGAAGTGTTATCGGGTTCCGGATGAATGTAGATTCGGCGCGCTTGGTTTTCTTCACCTGTGCTGCCTGCTCGGAGATACTCATATTCCGATGTATCACCCCGATTCCACCTGCTCGAGCCATTGCTATTGCCATATCTGCCTCTGTTACTGTATCCATTGCTGCTGAGATGAGAGGGATATTGAGATGTATCTTCTCGGTAAGGTCAACCGAGACATCGACCTGTGAAGGGAGAACATCGGAGTAGCCCGGCACAAGGAGGATGTCGTCGAAGCTCAATCCTACCTCCATCCTTTTCGTGAAGGCTTTCTTTTGTTTCATAGCAGCACTTGCCAGCCGGTCGGCAACTCTATTTTTGTCCCTCGGAATCTGTTTGATACGATAGGATGTGAACCCTGATAGAAGCTCTTTTGCTTCTCTGTGTAAATTCTTCAGGTTGGCTGCCTTTACTCGGTAGGCACCGTTTATCTGATTCACCATAAGCTTGGAATCTGATAGGACTTCGATAGAGTCTGCTTCGAGCTGCCCTGCCAGTTTGAGCCCGTGGATTAAGGCAAGATATTCAGCCTCATTGTTGGTCTTTTCACCGAGCGGGATAGAGACATCTTGAATGGTATTCCCGGCTGTGTCCTCGATGTGAACACCTGCACCGGAGGCACCGGGGTTTCCGAGAGATGCGCCATCCACAAAGATTTTTACAGATTTCATCATACCCCTACTTTTTATCGCTTTCCCCTGGGGCCCAGTAGAGTATCCTACCGCAGCGCTCACAGGTAATGAGTTTGTCTCCCCTTTTAATCTCCTGTATCGTTTGCGGAGGAAGCGAGTTAAAGCACCCCCCACAGGCGCGGTTCCTCACGGGTACCACCGCATCAGGAGCACCACGCTTTATCCTGTTATATGTAGAGAGATACGATTTTGGAATCTGCTTTGCAAGTAGTTCTCGCTTTTTCTCTATTTCTTCTATCCTCTCATCGATGTAGGAAAGCGAATGCTCGAGCTTCTCTATTTCCTTTTTATTTGCCTTCTTCACCTGTTTCAGCCTTTCACGGAATTCTTCCACATTCTTCTCCGATTGTTCTATCTTCTCCATAAGCTCTATTGCTGTTTCTTCAAGCTCTGCTATAATCTCTTTTGCTTTTGCTATTTCCATCTGAACAGCGTCATACTCCCTGTTTGTCCGGACATTGTAAAGTTCCTTGTTGTGTTTTTTTAGCTTCTCCTGTGCGCTTTCGAGGTTCATCGAAACGATGTCATAATCCTTCTTCAGTAGAAGCAGTTGCTCCTGTTCATTGGCGAGCTCTTTCTCTGCTTTCTCTATTTCCTTCTTTTTCTCCTCCAGGTTCCCTGGAAGAAAGTTCCTGTTCCACTCCATATCCCTCAGTTTGCTGTCTATGTCCTGTAGCTCAAGAAGAGAGTTTATAATCACCATCATTTTGATGTTATCGTCCATAGATTTCCTCCATAACCTTTGTATAGGGTGAGTCTTCAAAGTTGGTTGTTATCTGTATCCCGGGGTCAATTTCTCTTATTATCTCATTGAGTTTCTCCAGTCCCCATATCTCTGAGGCAAAGTGTCCTATCTGGATACAGTTGATGCCGGCTGATAAAAGCAGCAGGATATTGTGATACCCGACCTCTCCTGTTATAAGGCAGTCCACGCCGGAGCTGAAAAGCTCGGTTATCAGGCTATTTGCACTACCACCGAGAATAGCTACCCGGGCGATTTCTTTCTTTGTATCGCCAGAGAGGACAAAATATGCCGTTGGGATAGTATTGTGGATGCGAGCGGCGAACTGTGAGAAGGAGACTGATTTCTGCAGCTGGCATATACAACCGAATCCGGCTTTTTCCTCCTTCTGCAGGAGCGAGATAATATCGTAGGCGGGCTCCTCGTAAGGATGGAACTTTTTTATCCCTTCAATTGCTTTGGGGATGTCTCTTTCCTTCAGTATCGACTCCCAGCGATACTCGGAAGTTTCTGACCTCCTTCCAATTTCTCCTGTGAATGGATGCGCTCCTCTCTCTGGTTTGAATGTCCCTGTCCCTTTGCTGAAGAACGATGTTTCCGAGTATCTTCCGAGCTTCCCAACTCCAAGTGAGAACATACCCTCCGAGAACCTCTTCAAATGCTCCTCCGGAACATATACGGTGAGCTTGAACAGTTTTTCTCCTGGGCAGGGGACAAGAAAGGAGGTCGGACTAAGTCCGAGTTTCTTTGCCAGTCGGAAGGAAACCCCGTCCGGCGCTGCATCGAGGTTGGTGTGGGCGGAATAAACATTTATCCCGCAGCGGATGCAGCGGATAAGCTCCTTTGTCTGTGGTGATGATGAATCGAGACTGGAAACCGGTTGCGGAATCGCTGGATGGTGTGTTATGATGAGATTTGCCCCGATATTTGTGGCAATATCGACTGCCTTCGATGTCAGGTCGAGTGAAAGAACGACAGCGGTTACATCCTCATCATCGGTTGAGACGAGCTGTCCGACATTGTCGGAACTGATTGCCCACCTTCGCGGGATGAGCTTATCGATTTGTCCTGTAAGTTCTTTTATCCTCATTTATAAAAAAATGCACCAGAGGGTGCATTTAAAGAGTTAAAGTCTTTTTGCATTATGTATCCCGCTTATCCCAAGCATCGTTCCTCTTCCCGGGGATGTGGGCGATACTGGACTCGAACCAGTGACCTCTTGTATGTGAAACAAGTGCTCCAACCAACTGAGCTAATCGCCCGAAGCTGATGGACCCGCCAGGACTCGAACCTGGGGCCAATTGATTATGAGTCAACCGCTCTACCAGCTGAGCTACGGGTCCTTACGGCTTTCAAGAAAGAACTTTTCAAAGATTTCTGAATTCCTTTATTTTATGTTTTTTTAATCGAAAATCAAGTAAAATTTATTAAAAAATTTAGACTATCCGGATGTGGTTCGTGTAAATCCAGCCCTTGTCATCTATCAGGGCTTCCAGTCGGAAGATACCTGTGGAGGTTGCCCTGTATTCGAAGGAGGTGGATATACTCGATAGAATCATCTCCCCATCCTTAATCAGGCGGAGTTCTGCAATCTTTGGCACGGATGCGAGCAGCACAGGTTTTTCCTCGATCGGGACCTCTTCCCCGATTATGAAATCGCCTTTTTTCTCTGTCCTTGCAATGAAGAAGAAGTTAAAGGGGGCTCCCCAGCGGAGGTTACAGAAGTATGCCTGACAGCCCCCTAGTGCACAGAATAATTGACGCTTTGCCTCGTTAAAATCCTTTGACAGGGGAGAGCGGAGAAGAACCACTGTTCGCAGGGAGAGCAGGTCTATCTTGTAAGGGAAGATGGTGAATTTTAGGAGCCCCATCCGGTAGCGGAAGGCGTGAGCGTCCAGCGATGCAACACCAACGACACGGCGGGTGCGGTTCAGCCTATCCCACAGAAGAAGAATGTTATCCGTCGGGCGGGTTAGCGAGCTGCGAGGCTTCACAAAGAATAAAAACCTGTTCCACTTGTTTATGCTCTCGAGCCAGCTGGAGATATGGTTCCATATCTCTATCCCATCGAACTCATCTGTTCCCCATTCTGTCCAGGGATATGGCGGATAATCGGGGAGATGTCGTTTCTCATCTGGGTGAGCGATTATCCCGAAGCCACCCATCTTGCGGACGAGCTGAACATAATCCTTTGCATAGAGGCTGTCGGGCAGTGTCTCCTTCAGACCGAAAGCGAGGTAATGGTTCTTGTTGTCCGGGTCATTTATCTCATAACCGACGACCACCAGAAGCTCGCCATACCAACCTTCCCTGTGCAGGCTTTTGAGGGTCATATGGTCGGAGAACATCAAAAAATCCACACCGAGCTGTCTGGCAATTGATATAATCTGCTTATGTGTTCCTGTGCCATCGGAATCGGTTGTATGGATATGAATTGCTCCGCTGT
This sequence comes from candidate division Zixibacteria bacterium 4484_93, assembly GCA_002085385.1. GTDB lineage: Bacteria > UBP14 > UBA6098 > 4484-93 > 4484-93 > 4484-93. Next base: position 2,768 of record NATO01000049.1, on the reverse strand, counting down.
ATTCGTAGATTGCCACGGTCTTGTTATTTGACAAGAATAACCCTTCTTGAAATACTTGCTGCCCCTGCCCTTATGTGAATAAAATACACACCGCTGGGTATCCTGTCCGTTTTCCAGATAAGGGAATGCTCGCCAGATTTCACATTACCATCGAATAAAACCGATACCAGCTGCCCTGATATGCTGTAAGCTGCTATTGTCAGATTCGTCTCATCGGGAATGGAGAAGCTGATGCTTGCTGTGTTGTTGAACGGGTTCGGGTAGACGGACAGGCTGAAATTCTCTGGGACAGGATAATTTTCTTCAGCCGATGATGTGTAAGCCTCGGGTGGGCTTGTCGTGAAGAGTATCGCTCTTCCGGCGGCAAGCGGAGCCGATGTCGGGTTATACCTTCGGCAATAAAGATACTCAAAGCCTGACTCCTGGTCAGAGGATTCTATCCCGACGGTGGAGTATTCGTTTTGGTAGTCTGTATCGTTGACGGTGTGGTATAGAAGGAGTATCTCGCCATCGCCTGTCGGCGTTATTACATAGTCCGGGTCGAACAGCACAGCCTCGAATATCTCCGGAAGGTTGTCTCGGACATTATTGCATCTCCATTCGATGACAAACCGTCTATCCGATGCATCGTAGCGGTAGAATATGCCGTCTGTTGGTCTCAGGTCATCCCAGAAGACACTGACCTGTGCGTAGGCGGATGATGGGTTCGGGATGTTGCGGTTGTAAAAGTCTGTCCTCGCCGTTCGTCCAAAGGAGAACCAGCCATTGCTGCAGATGGAGACTGTATCATATATTTGACCAAAGTATTTAAAGCTGAATGGGAGAGGTATAACCTCTGTTTCGTCGTCCCCGAGAGCGAGTTCCGTCGCACCCCAGCCGCCATATTCAGGGTCGAGTTCGAGCCACGAGTATTCCGGTGCCCGACCGGATTCTGTGTCTGTGTTGTCGTAGATGAAATATCCGTATTCGGTCGGTCCTGCAAATGCTGAGGGAGATGCCTCTCCTATGTAAAACTCCAGTGGTATGGTCTGGAAGAACCCTCCGGAATGGACTTCGAGTATAAACCTCTCCTGAATCCCGTTTATTGTCCAGTCCTGGACCCGCACGGTAAATGGGTCGGACGAAATAGCCGATTCCTCTGGCGGGATGCCCGGATAATGTGCCACAGAATCGAGCCTTTCTGTCCAGACCCGTGGGGTCCTTATGTAAGCGACAGGCTCGGTTGCCTCCGCCAGACCAATATTCCTGAGGCTCACTGTAAAGTTCACCTCCTCACCGGGAGAGAATATCCCATCTCCTGTCTCGTCTATCAAGCTGTCCACGACAAAATATGGGGAAATTATATTAGCTTCTATCGCATATTCTCCAATCCTTTCAGCCGAAGAGAAAAGAGAAATCTGCACGAGAGCCTCATCGAACTGTGTGGCATACCCAGCTATCTCGACAGGGAACTCTGCATCGAAATCGCCGGAAACCTCACCAATGAAAACAGAATCAATCGGAAGAGAAATAATGTCATCGGTTGTATGTAGAAGGATGTAGGTTCCGGGGATTGTTTCCTCCGTGTGAAAATGCAGGGTAATGTTATGCGTTTCTCCAGGCGTAAATGCTGGAGGTATCATTTCCCAGGAAGAGAGAAGGATAGAAGCGGGCTCGCCCAAGATTATCTCTCCAAGAACGGGCTTGAAATCGCGGCGTGTGGCTGTGATATAGATTGTATCTCCGGGGGAAAGCTCATCGGTTGTTATTGAGAAGGAAACATTTCCAGAACCGTCTGACTTCTTCGTTTCCAGAAAGATGCCGGGCTTGTAAATGGTAACATAGGCGCCTGAGAGGGGAGAGGAGTATGCATAGAGATGAACGGATAGGTTATTTGTGCCGACGGGGATTGTATCCGGGAAATCCGCCGTCATCTCGGCTGGTGTCCTCGACCAGACCGAAAGCCCAGGGTCGCCCAGAAGTGAATAGACATTCATATAATGCTCGACTGCTCCGCCAGCTTCTCTTGCGTTTGGGAAACTCAGGTACATATTCATCTTTGCCCGGTCGACACAGAGCCCAATGTATTGCAGATGCTCCTTCAGATACCCCCAGAAGAAACCCTCACTGTTCGGGTTGTTCCATTTTGTATGCGTGTCGTGGTCGGAGCTGCCGTAAAACGCCACCCCGCCCTTCGGATTGCTCGGTGTCCCGGCTCTTATCCAGGCTTCTCCGAAGCAGGGGTCGGTCGATGAGTTGAAATCTCCGCTACCGCAGACGATGCATGCCATAATAGGTAGCTTCCAGCCGTTGGCGAGCGATAGGATGTCGCTTATCTGATAGGATGGGTAGAACCATCCCTGCGAGCCTGCCCAGCCACGGTAGGAGACTACTCCAAGCCCTTCGTTGATGAGAGAGGATATGTATGTGTAGTCGTGCGAGCAGATGGTGCCGATGCAGGTTACTGTGTCTGCCCTGGTAAATCCGCTCTCGAGCAGAAGATCTCTTGTCCAGAGTGCAACGAGCCTTGGGGAGGTCGGGTTGGGTGAGCCACAACAGTTTGCGCCGATAGAGAGCGCCCGTCTGAACCAGTATCTATCATCCATATATGGATTCGATTCATACCCTACAATCTTTGCCACCACTGTCCGAAGCTCACTGGGTGTGTCGACGGTCAGCCTGCCAACGGCAATATCCGGCAGATAATCATCCCCAACGATGGCAGAATACCCATAGTCTGATGCGTAGTCGCCCTCCTCGTAGCTACTGTGGTATGTATAGTCGGGGAA
>NATO01000048.1 GCA_002085385.1 candidate division Zixibacteria bacterium 4484_93 | reverse complement strand
TCCCCCGCTTTCCGGGATACGATGTAATTCTGAAGGAGAGAAAGCAGAGGAGCTTTGTCTGTCCGGTCTGCGGTGAGAGAACAGAAAAGAGCGAAGAGAAAGGTGTGGATGTTGCCCTGTCGACCGACCTTTTGATGCATGGCGTTCAGGGGAGTTTCGATATTGCTGTCGTGTTATCAAACGACTCCGACCTGATTCCGGCAATAAGGTTCATAAGCAGACGGGGTAAGAAGGTTATTCATGCCTCGTTTTTGCCCGAGGAGGGCGAGGATGTGGCTCTGTCCTGCTGGTATTCGATGGATTTGAGGAGATACAAGGAGCTTGTCCATAAGGCAGAGGCGAAAAAGATAAAGGGAGAATAAAAAGAGGCGACAATCCCCGCGACTGTCGCCTCCGGCTGGGTTTGGGTGTCCTGGGGAGGACAATTTAATTTATCGACCGTTGTCCTCTATTCTTTACATCTTTTGAGTAGAAATTTAACAGTTTCGATGGTCTGTTCCTCAGACTTTCGGTCAGCTCGACTATTTTATCGCCCGCTTCGATGATACTCGCAAGTCTATTCTTCGCGTCTTCATCCTTATCGGGCAGCCTCTTCATCAGGAACTCGGCGTTCCCAACTATAAGGGTGAGTGGGTCGGAGATATTATTTGCGACAAGATTACCTATCGCCTGATACAGTTTTCCTCTGCTCCTCCTAAGAATATCTTCCTGATTTTCCTTGAGAAAGCCGTTGAGTATCTCGAGCCTCTTAACCTTCTTCTCGAGAGTTGCCCGATTACACATCCTCATCAAAAGCCCCGATATACTCTCCATCACATTGTTCACCGTGTCAAGGTCTCTGACGGTGAGTGCATTAGGTTTTGTGTGCCCGATGTTGAGCACACCGACGAGCTTGCCATTCAGCCTGAGTGGAATAGACATAAATGAGTGAAGAGAATGAACCTCCCTGTTCTTCGTTCGCTTGATACTCGACAGCAGTATCGGATGGTTCTTCTGTGCCACCCATCCTGCTATACCATCACCTGACTCAAATGAGACATTATCGACGAGGTTGATATACTGCCCCTCATAAGCAAGATGCTTTAGGCTATCTGTTTCCTTATCATAATAGAATATTGTGGCGTAGTCATAGTCCACCAGCTCTCTCAAAATCTGGAATATTACCTTCGCCCCCTTGGATATATCAGAGGAGTTAGCAAAGAACTTACCAACGAGATTGAGTAACAAAACAGTGCTTTCCTTTTCCATACTTCCCTCCTCTTCAATAAGGTTTATAAACTAAAGATAATATCTTCTCAAGATTTCCCTCAAATCCTTTATAGCTCTCGAGTGTATCTGTGAGACCCTCGATTCCGAGACAGACAATATCTGTCCGATGTTCTTAAGTGCCATTTCCTCGAAGTAATAGAGTGAGACGACCAGCTTTTCCTTACCGGGGAGATGCTCAATCGCCTTTCTGAGGAGGCGCATCTGCTCCTTCTTGTCGAGCATCCTCGACTGGTCAGCGTTCTCAGCAGGGATAATATCACCGAGCGAGAGGCTATCATCACCACCGACAGGGTCGGTCAACCTCATAAGGATACCGGCACGATAAGACGAGAGTATCCGACTGTAATCCTCTGCGGAGATGTTGAGCCTGTAAGCTATGTCATTAGGGGTCATATTCTCATCCCGCATATTCTGGATATCATGAATTCTCTTTCCGAGGGTGCGTACCCCGCGTGGCAGAATGTCGAGCCTGCGCAGCTCGTCAATCATCGCACCATTTATCCTCGGATAGGCAAATGTAGAGAACTCCGTGCCGAACTCCGGGTCAAATTTCCTCATCGCCTCAAGCAGACCAATCATTGCTACACTCCTCAAATCTTCTTTATCGACAGAATTCGAGAACTTTTTATATATTCTGTCAACACCAGATTTTACGAGGTAGATATACCTCTCGAAGAGGCTTTCCAGCGCCTCCCTGCTATTCTCCAACTTGAACTTCTTCCAGAGTTCTCTCTCCTCTGACTTCATCTTTCCCCTTCCAGAAGGCGATATAAAGGTAGGCAATTTTCATACCACAAGTCTAAGCTGTTATTTTAGGTTAAATATTTGCTCACGGTAAATTAAAATCAGAAAAATTTTCCTACCAGTGGTAAAATCAACCTCTAATGTTAATATCTTGTGGAAAAGTCAAGGATTTTAATCAACTATGAGCGGAACAAATGCAACCGGTAGAAGTCGACGAGTGGAAGGTTTCCCATCAATCTTCTCAACGAGATACAGATACTGTGAGAACTTTCCTATCGGGATAATCATTTTCCCGTTGTCGTGCAATTGATGCAAAAGCTCCTCCGGGAGCTGCTCTGCCGCTGCTGTGACAATTATCTTATTGTAAGGTGCAAACTCCTCCCATCCGAGGGGAGAGCCACGGACCAGGAGGTGGACATTTTCGTATCCGAGGTAATCGAGCCTTTTCTTTGCCCAGTCGGAAAGTTTTGGGATACGTTCGACAGAAAATACCTCAGCGGAAAGCTCGGCAAGGATTGCTGTCTGATACCCTGAGCCTGTTCCTATCTCGAGAACCTTATCGTCGGGAGAAAGGGTTAGCTTCTCGGTCATATATGCCACGATATATGGCTGGGAGATGGTCTGTCCAGCAAACAACGGGAGAGGATAGTCAGCGTAGGCATCGAGAGCAAGTTCTTCTGGCAGGAAGATATGACGCGGGACATTTCGCATCGCATTGAGTACAGCGGTATCCTTTATCCCCCGTGCCTCCAGCTGGTATTCGACCATATCCTCCCTGAGCGAGCGAAAGAAATCCTCTTTTCCCTTAAATTCTGTATCCATAGGAGCGGAGGAGTTTCTTCCCTTCTTCTGTTATCCTGTCGGGAGTCCACGGCGGGTCAAAGGTGAGGGCTACCTCTACATCCTTAACTCCACCGATAGCTCTGACACCCTGCTCCACCTGCTTTGTTATCATCTGGTGGAGTGGACACCCTGGGACAGTGAGTGTCATAGCTATCTTTACATTACCATTCTCGACTGCCACATCGTAGATGAAACCGAGGTCATAAACAGAGACCGGTATCTCGGGGTCATAAATCTGTCTGAGGACGGATATAACCTCTTTTTTTATCCTCTCGTTCTCGTTCATTTCTTCTCCTTCAGCCTCTTTGTTATAATATCTGCGACCTTCTTTCCGGAAAGGAGCATACCACCGAATATCGGTCCCATTCTTGGACCGCCGAAAGCGGCACAGGCAGCCATACCAGCGACGAACATATTTGGTGCGACCTCACCTGTCTTCTCCAGGACAAATTTCTCACCCTCATCGGCGCACATCGAGCGTTCACCGAGAACATCGCCTGTTTCCGTAAAGAGCTGAACACCACTCTTTTTACAGAGCGTTCTGACGACCTCCAACGGGTGTCCCGTGGCATCGACAGAATACCGAGACTGAACAGTAAGCGGGTCGATATGGAGTGATGCCATCTCGACAGGCGACCAGTTTATCACAAGACCTTCTACCTTCCCATCCTTGACGAGGAGGTCCTCGACGGTTATGAGATTAAATATCCGCAATCCTGCCTGCGTCGAGCGGTAGATGAGTGCACCCACAGATTCCACTGCATCCGCTATGTACAGGCTGTCCTCTGTTCTCCTGTATCGAATACCAAACTCATCGAGAATATCATTTGCTCCCTTACCCACAACTATCGTGTTGAACATCATCCCGCCACCCCACATACCACCACCTGCAGACAGCTTCCTCTCGAAAAGCGAGACCCTGTATCCCTGTTTTGCGATGAAATAGCCTGCTGTGAGACCAGCTGGACCGGCTCCGACAATTGCCACATCAAGCTCGAGAGAGGATGTTAGTTTCCTGAAGTAGTCATCGATTATAGCCTTCGATATCTTTATATCCGTGAAATTCATCTCTTCTTCCCTTCGAATATATAGTTTATCACATCATCAACTGAATCGACAAATATTATCTTTACATCCTGCTTTATCTCCTCTGGAACATCGATGAGGTTCTTCTTGTTTTCCACGGGGATAATCACATTCCTGATATGCGCTCTGTGAGCAGCCAAAAGCTTTTCTTTCAAGCCACCGATGGGGAGGATATCGCCGCGGAGGGTTATCTCGCCCGTCATCGCTATATCCGATGGTATCATCTCCCCTTTGAAGAGCGAGAAGAGTGCAGTGACAATCGTAACGCCCGCCGATGGTCCATCCTTAGGGATTGCCCCCTCAGGGATATGGATATGGATGCTGTATTTGTCGAACTCGAAGTCGACGCCGTAGCGTTCGGCATTGGAGCGTATGAAGGAGAGTGCTATCATAGCGGATTCCTTCATAACATCGCCCAGCGAGCCTGTAAGAACGAGCTTTGGGTTCCCCCTCATCGCAGCAGTCTCGATAAACAGCACCTCCCCGCCGTATCTTGTCCATGCGAGACCCGTCGCAACACCGGGCTTGTTGAACTTGAGCTTATATTCCCTTGGAAATTTCGGTGGTCCAAGATACTCCTCGATATTGCGTGCTGTGATACGGACCTTTTCTAACTCACCGAGTGCAATCGATTTTGCGGCTTTGCGACACAGGTTCGCAACACTCCTGGCAAGGTTCCTGACACCCGCCTCCATCGTATATTCGTTGATTATACGGCTCAATGCAGCGTCGGTTATGGAGAACATAGAAGCTGCCAGTCCGTGGTTGTCCAGCTCCTTTTTAATCAGGAACTTCCTGGCGATGTGCAGTTTCTCTATCTCCGTGTAGCCTGGGAGGTTCATCACCTCCATACGGTCGAGAAGCACCCTCGGAATCGGGTCGAGGTAGTTAGCGGTAGCGATAAAGAGCACCTTTGATAGGTCGAATGGAACCTCGAGGTAATTGTCGGAGAAGGAGAAATTCTGCTCAGGGTCGAGCACCTCGAGCAGGGCAGATGATGGGTCACCCCTGAAATCGGCGCCAAGCTTGTCAATTTCGTCCAGCATAAAGACGGGATTTGCGCTACCCACTCGCCTTATTCCCTGTATGATGCGTCCTGGTAGTGCCCCGACATAGGTCCTCCTGTGCCCTCGAATCTCAGCCTCATCGTGCATACCACCGAGCGATATCCTTACGAACTTTCTACCAAGTGCTCTGGCGATAGACATTCCGAGTGATGTTTTCCCAACTCCAGGCGGCCCAACAAAGCAGAGTATTGGGCCCTTTACATCGCTCTTGAGCTTTCTAACGGCAAGATACTCAACAATCCTCTCCTTGACCTTATCGAGGTCGTGGTGGTCCTCATCGAGGGTTCGCATAGCGGACTTCAGGTCGAGGTTATCCTTTGTATAATGTAGCCATGGTAGGTTCACGAGCCAATCGATGTATGTTTTTGCGACCGAGTATTCCGCCGATGCAGGGTTCATCACCCGCAGACGATTTATCTCGTGGAGAGCAGCCTCTTTTGCCTCCTTGGGCATATCCATCGATTTTATCTTCTCCTCGAGCTCAACAAGCTCACGCTCCGTCTCATCCTCTTCACCAAGCTCACGCTTTATAGCCTTCAACTGCTCGCGCAGGAAATACTCACGCTGTGTTTTCTCGATGGAATCGGTAGCCTTCTCCCGCATCTCCTTGGAAAGTTTGAGTGTGGCAAGCTCCTTGACAAGATACTTGCTTATCCGCCTGAGGCGCTTGCAGACATTTAATTCTTCGAGCAGCCGTTGTTTTTCCTTAGGCGAGATATTCAGATTAGCTGCCACCATATCCGAGAAGCGTGAAGGACTTTCCCTGATAGCGAAAAGTGACCCCTTTATCGCCTCCTTTGCATCCTCGGGGAAATACGGGGCTATCTCCACTATTTCCTTGAAGTTTTGCGCCACAGACAACATAAGGGCTTTTTCCTCCTCAGAGTTCGTGGAGATGTCCTCGAGCTTTCTGGCGCGGACGACAAGATACGGCTCCTCCTGAACCGGCTCCTCAATCTTTACCTTCTCAATTCCCTGGCAGAGGAAACGGATTGTGCCATCCGGATAGCGGAAGAACTTGACTATCTGTGCGGCAACACCCACCCGGTAGACATCGGCGAACCCCGGCGTCTTGCGAGCAGGTTCCTCGACGAGGAAAAGCCCGACTATCTTGTTCCTCGAAAGAGCATCGTCCACTATCCTAACGGAGGTCTCATCCGAAACAGCCAAAGGCAGGAAAAGCCCCGGGAAAGAGACCATATTCCGGAGAGGAAGTATCGGCAGCTCGATATACTGCCTCGGGGTTGTTATCTTCTCTTTTCCATTCATTCTATATCGATATCCTTTTTTGCTGGGTGCTTTTTCTCGACCTCTATGGTCAAAAAACCGTTTTTATAATTCGCCTTGATATTATCAGAAGAGACATCACAGGGGAACTGGATATTCCTCTCAAACGGGCCATAGTTTATCTCTATGTTGTGGAAGACAGGACTGGATAGCGGAATCTTCTCCTCTCTGACTCCACAGATGGAGATAATTCTGTCCTTGAGGACGATGGAGAGTTCGTTCTTATCGATGCCGGCAATCTCCATAATGATGACAAACAGATTATCCGTTTCGTAGACATCTGTCGGGGGATGCCAGATGTTCAGAGCGCCGAGTGGCGGGAAATAGCGTGCCTTGGCTACGCTCTGGAAGAGGGAATCCATCTCCCTTTTTATGTCATCAAACCCGCTTGCCTTGAAAACACCCGAATTATCCATTTATACACCTTCCTACGGTTATAGTTTTTCCACTATCTTTTCCATAAGACGGGAGAGGGTGGCTGAGCCCTTCTCCGCTCCTCTTAATACCTTCATATGAGAAACGGGTCCAAGCACATCAGGGATGCACTTATCCGTTATGACAGAAAAGGCGAGCACACTTATACCGACCTGGGCAGCGACAATCACCTCAGGCACGGTCGACATCCCGACAGCATCGGCACCGATGAACCTCAAGAACCTGTATTCTGCTGCTGTTTCGAAGTTCGGGCCTGACAATCCTGCATAAACCCCCTCACGGAGGTAGATGCCGTTCTCCAGAGCGACATCACGGGCGAGTGCACGCAGTTTCTTCGAGTATGCGTCGGACATATCGGGAAAGCGGACGCCAAGCTCCTCCGAGTGCTTGCCGCGAATAGGTGATGCACCAATAAGGTTTATATGGTCGGTTATCATCATAACATCGCCTATCTCGAAGCTCGGATTTATCCCGCCAGCAGCATTAGAGACAAGAAGCCTCTTAATTCCCAGCCTCTTCATCACCCGGACAGGATAGGTAACCTCCTTGAGGGAGTATCCCTCGTAGTAGTGGAACCGTCCCTTCATAGCGATGATACTTTTTCCGCCAAGCTGACCCAGAATTAGTTTCCCCTCGTGTCCAGGCACAGTAGACACAGGGAAGTGTGGTATCTCAGAATACGGTATTCCCTCCTCGACTTTAATCTTCTCGCCGAGGCGTCCGAGTCCCGAACCGAGGATAATACCTATGTCCGCCTTGAACCTTGCCCGTGAGTGCAGGTAATCAACCGTCTCCTTCAGCATAGGGATAATGTCAAGCATCTTCTTCCTCCTTCTCAAAGATTGAATGAACGAACCTGTATCTGGTGTTCTGCAATAGTTTTGGTATGGATACAGGCTCATCCGGTATGTAATCCTTTTCCGCGAAGTCGATTACACTCCTCAATTTTCTGAATTCCTGTTCCTGCTCGAGGGAATCGACTATGGCAGAGAACTCCTCCAGGACATGCCTCAGCCGCCTCTTGAATCCGTTCTTAATCAGTTCGAACTGATACAACTCATCCTTTCTGCGGGAGATTTCAATCTCGATTTCATCCTCCAAGCGATGGCGCTCATCGTCCAGCTGACGTTTGAGCTCACGGTACTGCTCCTGTGCAGATAGGAGTATCTCCTCAGCCTCCGCCTTAGCCTGCTCCTTCAGTTTTCTTACCTCTTCCCTTTCCTGTTCGAGGTGGGAAATCTTCAGGTTTAGGTTCTCGATTATTCCCCTGAGGTTCTCTGTCTCGGAGATAAGGTCGGAAACGGTCGTCTCGACCGCTGCCAAAAACTCCTCCACCTCCTCCTCGGCATATCCTCCAAAAACCCTTTTCTTGAATGTCTGGTTTCTTATCTGCTGGGGCGTCAACCTCATCTTATTCCCCCCGTTAATAAGGTGGACAATCTCGTTCTCAAAAGCCTGTTCCTTTCCACATTAAGCATCTTTTTTAGCAAGAGCTCACCATTCGGGAAGCTACCGGCGGTACAGGCTTCCGCAACCGCCCAGCGAACTCCCCAATCCCTATCTTCGGACAAGCTGGTCAAAACCTCGAAAGCCTCAGATGTTCCAATCTGCTCGAGGACACGGACTATATTATATCTTACATAAAAATTCCGCTCATTCAAGTATTTTTCAAGATACATTATGGCATCATCCCCGAAAGCAGTGAGTGCCTCGACTGCCACATCTCGCTCGATGTAATGTTTTT
>NATO01000047.1 GCA_002085385.1 candidate division Zixibacteria bacterium 4484_93 | reverse complement strand
AGAAGCACAGCCTCGTCAGTGAGGTCATCGAAAATTATCCCCAGCTCCTTTGCCCTATTGTAGCGCTCGGCGTTCTCTGCCAGCCAGGGCTTGACATACTTCCCCACAAGAAACCCGATAATGAACAGGATAATATTGATTACCCCGCCTGCGATGATGAGCTTAAAGCCCATTTTTTACCTCCTTGCTTATGGTGTTTGTCTTGAACTGTTTTTATCACCCTGCCAGTCTCCAGATAACGAATACAATCCCCGAGCCGAACAGGAGCGTTACCAGTCGTTCGATTATGCCGAGCATTCTCATCTGTCCGCGCCTTTTGTCAGCATCGGTCTCAAGTTGCCTGACCCGCCTCATAAGTCCGTTCTCTCCGTCTCCTTTGAGGCAGTGTCCTATCTCGTCGAGTTCGTCGACCACATACTGCATAAACCGCAATAGAACAGCATCTTTGTTGTCCTCATCCAGCTTTGTCGGTATGGTGAACCTCCGCATCTTTTGCTCCTTACCTCGTTATATCTGCCTTGACCTTGACCTCCCCTTTCCAGATAGTTCTCACCGCTCCGACAGTCTCTTCTGGCTCGGGGGGAAAGACAAGTTGTATATCGCCGATATATCGAAGCGGCGGGATTTCTGTCTCCTCTGCGGTCAGGGAGATTTTCCCCTCGTTTCCGCCAAGAAGAACGACTGATTTCTGGAGCACATATTCTGTGTCGGTTTCATCTTGTTTGACAGAGAAGGTCCCGGTTGTCTCCGATATGTCTACAGGGTCGCCGTTTGCATCATAGACGGCAAAGATTATCTCGGCATTGTCTCCCCTGAAGAACTCAAGCGGCTTTGTAGCCTCAAGTGAGGTCAGATATTTTGTCTGCTCCATTGCCAGCACCATCCCGAGTGGTGTGGCTTTGTATTGGTTATATGGATAGTGGACGCCACCGACAAAGTTATCCACTGCCGGGTCGTTTGACAAGCCAACATATACAAACTCCTCATCCTTGAGAAGCTCATCGGAAACCTCCGCATAATACCAACCATAGCCGATGCTGGTCATATCGTAGCTGCTTTCCTCCCCCGATGACAGAGCTATTACCCGCAGTGTCGGCGACAGGGTGTTGATGGGATTACCATCACTGTCCTCGAAGTATGCACACAAATATCCCATATTAGTATCCTCCTATCGGATGTAAGGTTCCGAACTCATCCATCCAGAAATGCCTGCGAATTGTTGGTGCCTCCTCATATTCGATGACTAACTTCGGGTGCTTGGAGGCATCAGAATAGTCAGATGACCCGTAACGTTTTATTAAGTAGCCGCTTTCAGTGGTGATACGAAAAAGCATCCCGTAGTTCTGCCAGATGCCATTATACCAATTCTGAACTGCCTCTGTTATATCTACAGTATCATCATTGTTTGTTGTTGTAAGTGTCGCTATCTCATCAGCATAGTCACCACCAGGAGTATTCCAGGCTGTTTCAGGCAACCTATTTATCCAATTTGCTTCATCTATTTCACCCCATTTTATCCCCTCTTGCCACTCATTGGTAACTCTATATAGCTTAAAAGTAGCTGAACTTGCTGTTCCAGCCCAGTAGGACGCATACAGATATAGAGTTGCCGATAGGATATTCATTCCCGCAGGTGTTCCCGATAAATCAAATTGCAACAAACCGCGATACTGATAAGGAGGGGAAAAGCGGGCATCAAAATAACTGTTTATCTCGGGACAGATGCCTTCGTTCCAATAGTTTCCCCTATCAGGTAGGTCTCCTTGGTCGATTAAAAATGTATCCTTACCCTCATCTGCTCCCGGCTGGATTGTTATCGTCGGGTCGATTGTTATCGGGAAAACAGCGGCATCGAGGAACTCTTCAGGCAAGCTAAATGATAGCCAGCGTCCATCGAATACGGTCGAGGCGGAGACAGGTGAAGGTATGGCATCTTCCCTGCTATCATAAGCAGACACACCCGAGAAAGCTATCTTCCCTGCTGTAAAACAGTTCTTCTCTCTCGCTGGTCGGTGCGGATACCCCACTATCGAAAAGCGAAAATCGGCAAGAGCAGAGCGGTTCTTGAATATTATCCGCTTCTCAACACCGGTATTCTTGACGACAAACTCAATATCCACACCATCTTTTATCTCCCGAAATAGGATATGCTGGTTATCGATAAGAGCAGGTTTTGTCCTGCCCAGCCCATCGATGTATAGCCCCCAGAAGCCACTTTCGACTATATCCCGTATGAGCAGGAACGGTGTATTTGTCGAGCGAGGTGAAAACCAGTAGGTATATCTATCGCCGCCGATAACGATATTATATCGGTTGTCCGACATTGCTTGAAACTCAACAGGATAGAATTTCCCCGATTTATCTCTCCAGAACCGCCTGCGAGGAGTGATGACGAATTTATTGCCATCTTTGTGTGTTGTCGAATTGATGATTTTCATATCCCCTCCTGTTTCCTTGCACGGATTGTTACCTCTGTGAGAGAATATTTTATCTGGTCTATCTGGAAGCAGGCGTCGCCTATTGTTGGATGGACGACCTTTATGACATCGCCCGGATAGCAGACAACTCCCTGGAGATTGGTAGCAAATGTTATGTAGGTTTGCGGAGAGCCGTAAAGCTCTTCTGCGATTCCTAATGCAGGTTCTGGGTCGAGTAACCAGCGAAGCGATAGCTCCTTCTCGATTATCTCTTCTGCACCGGAGATGACCGCGGTTTTTCTCCCTCTGAAGCCTTCCGAGAAATAGTCGTAGTCGTATAGGATTACAAGCCTTGTGCATACAGCAGGCTCTATCACAACCTTTACTGTATCCTTCAGGATGATGGAGTTATCTCCTGCAGGTGGTGTATCGTAGAAGCTCTTGAGCTCTGTTCCGGTCTTTGGTCTGGGGAATGCATAGAGCTTCCCATCACCTCTCATAAGCAGGCGAATGTCTGTCTCCTCGAGCAGACGGGAGACTATTTTCCCAATATGTTCGGGCTCGACGAGTGCTCCTCTTACGCCGAAATCGGGCAGAGGCCTATCCGAGATGAGATTGTTTAGACTTTGCTGGTCAATCTTATCATCTGTCAGTCCGGCTGCGTGCAGGAGGTATCGGATAACCTCTCGATAGTCAGCGTAAGGTTCACCTGCCGTATGGACGACACCGTTGCAGTTGAGGAAGAGTTTCCCTGTTTTTCTCGCGGGGGCAGGTGAGACAGCCGGGGTTACCTCCCCTTCACCTTTCTCGAATGAGCCGAAGGAATCGTCATACCCCTCTGTGAATACACGAGAGATAACCGCATATGCTGGCTCATCCGATGAGATGATAAATGCGAGCTGAAGCTCCCGTGCAAGCTCGACCGATGATGGGAACTCGAGCTCATACTCGCCGGTGGATTCTATATCCAGCTGTGAGAGAATTGTATCGTGGAACCGGAAGATACATACGGTCAGGGTGGCGCCTTCCGGAAGCGATAGCTGTTCTACCTTGAAACGGATTTGAGACGGCTTGGCATCATATTCTCTTGCAGGCGTTTCCCTGAAACCCACTATAAGTGGATTATCCTGGTCGAGCTTAGCAGAGCCGTCATACCCCTCGACGAGCTTATACCAATCTGTGCTACCGTTTCCTATATCCTCCCCCTGGATGCTCACCCAGTCAGGGTTTGTTGGATGGATTCCGAATACAAGTTTCCCCTTCTTTACCCTGAAACCGCAGATATCCTCCTCGTTGAACCGCTCCACATCATCGAATCTGAACGCTTCACCCCTCATCTTCAGCCAGAGCGAATCTGTCTCCTCGGTATGCCCCTTTGCACCGTATCTGACATTTGAGGCGTCGAGTAGCACCGCCGGGACGAGATTTCTTGCGTATCCACGATTGCACTCACGAGCCTCCGAAACGGCATCGTGGTATCCGCCGAATACGACCGGGATAACATCTCCGTCCGAATTCGGAAACAGGACTCCATCTGGCTTCTCACAGGGGAAAAGGGTTTCGAGCTCTGGAATGCTTGCCCTTGCGGACAGCTCGAATACATACCTGTCGTAAAATACGACCTCCCCCTTGCCTGTGAACATTTGGACGGTTTCCTCGATACCATCAAATGTCAGTGAAACGGTTACATCCAGTTTATCGCTTATGTGTGGGATGAAGAAAGCATCTGTTGCCTCACACCGGGCGATTTTTGTCCCGGACAATTCCGGCAGGATGATAGGCTTCATTTTATAGTCGATTACACCCGGCTCGACAATCCCGAAGCTTCCTGTCGAGAGTGTAAGTGTGTCCTCCCCCGATGAAATCTCAAATTTCCAGATGGGAGTTTCCCCCTCTGGTATGTTTAGCTTTTCCTGTATTGCATCAGGTATTTCTCTCATATTCTACCTCTTCTCTCTTATTCTTCCTGCTTCTCGATGAGGGTAAGCTCGATATCGAACGACTGTGGGTTACCGTGATGGGTTGTGATAATCGGTTTATCCTCGAGGAAAACAGGTATTCCGAGCAGTGTATCGTCGAAATCGAGGTAGAAAGAGACTGCACCGCCGGAGATTGTATATGCGAGTATCTGGAGGAGAGGTGAGAACTCATCTTCACTCATCCCGATAAACCTGAGATGGAATACCCTCTGCGTTTCACCGAGCTTGTATGTCTGCACAACCCCTGAGTCCGTTTTCTGGACCCTGATATTTGCGACGAAATCTATCACTGTCGGCAACTCTGGCAGGACAGGGAAGAGATACTCGAATGTCGGTTCATCTGTGCGGTATATCTTGACCTGTGCCATCAGTTGCTCCTTTCGAGGGTTTCTCTTACAACAAACTCCGCCCTGACAAAACCTGTTGCCTTCTTCTCCTGTGGAGTCGCCTCGACGGCTATCTCCTTTATGCTGCTCGACTCGAACATCCCTCCAAGCGTTGGATGTGAGATGATGTATTCTGCAATCGCCGAGAGGACGGAGAGTATATCCTTTTCCTGAATGCTCTTGTTCCAGTGTCCGTGTCGGAAGATGATGCTGTATGTGAGCCTGTGCCTGTGAACGACCTCCTTCCCGAGACAGGAGGAAAGCTCGGGTTTGTCGCCCTCAAACCTCAGGAATATTGCCCCCTTGTGCAGAGCTGCTGCCTCCGACTCCGCTCGGAAGACACGCTTGACCGCTGGTATCCCTTTCGTTGCAGTCAATACTCCCCTGAATATGTGTTCCCTTGCGTTATCATAGAATGTTCCCATTTCTCACTCCTCGTGATACTCTTTGTCTCCATCCTCGGAGAGTGGTGTGGAACTGCCATCATATCCAGAGTATTGTGAGAACGATGACCTCCTCGTTATGACCCGTGGTCCTGTTGTGTCGATGAGTCTCTTCTGTCCGGGTAGGGCAATACGCGAGACGCTCTTCAGGAACTCATCCGCCTCATTTTTCCAGGCAACTGCTTTTTGGGGGAGCGAGTCTGAATCGTAAAGGGAAAGAGCTATCTGGTATGCCGCCTCCCTCGATGATATCCTGCCCAGAATTAAACGGGAGAGCTCTGCCTCAGGTGTCCCCCCTTCGAGTGCTGAGATAGGGTCATCGAAGAAGCGTGCAAGATACGAAAGTATGTAACCTTCTGCTTCATTTATGAAATCGGAGACCTCTTCCTTTGATATTGCGAACTCGTCCTCACCCGGGTTGCCGAGCTTGAGCCTGCCATCGGCTGTCCGGAGTAGTCTAAGCACATCCTCCATCTGTGTGAAGTAAAACTCGCCCATTTTATCTCCTTACGGTTAAAAGGGGGAGATATACTCCCCCTTGTTCATTTGACATAGAAGTAGAGATACTCGGAGAAGTTTGCCGTGTCCGAGACCGCTCTTATAACAACCGCTGTATCCACGAGAAGCCTGACAACCGGCGGATACTCCACTGCTGCACTATCGCAGAGCAACTGGACAAGAAATACAGATGTCGTGTCGATTCCAGATATAACGAGCGTGTCCTCCGTGCTACCGGATGAGAACTCGTCTTTCCCCCAACCGAGAAGCTGTGTCGTGGAATAGGCACTGTTCCAGTTTGCGGTGTCCGATTCGAGAGAATCGAGCCTCGCATCCACTGCATCGAGCGAACAGGAGAACTCTGCGGTGTCGACAAATGCCGATAATGTGTCCGAGGATAACCTTCCTGAAACGAATAGCGAATCAACAGCGACTCCCCCCGTTATGTTCCAGTATCCGGTGGAGTCGTTCGATACTCTGTTGCCACTTTTCCCCTCGAAGAAATCGTTGTTCTTTATCCGCCAGAAGTATCCGTCGAACCAGCCCTTCGTGGAGCAGAAAAGAGGTCCTCCGAGTAGCAGAATCACGGTCAGGATAACCAGAATCCTTTTCATCTTCACTCTCCTTTATGAGTTGACATCCTTGATGAGAAAGCCTGCTCCATCGAATGTGACCTTGAAATCGTAGTAATCCTCGTTCCTGAACCAGTTTGTCGTTGTGTCCTCGTCATACCAGCGTGTTGTCACGGGGTATCCTGCCACCTCGAATGTGTATCCGAATGCAGGCACACGAACAGAACGCGGGTTCTCCGGTGCATAGGCGAGGACAACATTGTCTCCCCAGATGTCGGAGAAGCTCTCGCCTGTCCCCGATGTATAGACACCCATACCGACATAGATGTTCGGAATGTCGAGCACCGCCGCAAGTATCTCGGTCGTCACGACACCTGCCTGCGAGTATTTTATCCTGTCGAGGATTTCAGGTGATTTGACGAGCGACTCATACGCCGATATACCGAGTATGCAGCTGTTCGGGTATCTACCGATGAGGTTTCTGACAGCGGACTTTGCCTCCTGGATGTCGCCGATTGGGTCGTAGTCGGCTCCCGATGGGTCATCCCACTTCTCTGTTGCTGTGAGTGTGCGATGATTGGAATGCGTGTATGTCGATGTGTCCTGCAAAACTGTTGCTATCTGGTATTCGAGCTTCAGCTTGATTGTCTCCTGAATCCCTCTGACGATGTCCTGCTCGAGGTCGAATATCTCCTGAGCCTCCTCGAGTTCCGCGTCGTCGGCACCATCCTTTATCGAATATCTCAGACAGTTGAATGTCCCTGTCGAGATGTCGACCGGGTATCTCGTCTGTGTGCCTGCTCGAATGCCGCGGATGATGGAGTCATCCGGAACGAAGAAGTTATCCCTGCCGAACTTGATATATTTACCGCTCTTCTTTGCCACCTTAACAATGGGCAGTATCTTTGTTCCGACGAATGCAGGATTGGAATATCCCTGCGATATCTCTGTCAGAACGGGGTCGACCCCTGCCCTCAACGATTCCAGTCTTGACATAGCTTTTCCTCCTTTCGATTAAGCTGTTGGATGAGCGAACATATAGACGGTTGCGACATCACCGGCGGAGTATGCTCGCTTGACCGTGCCGAGGATGTAATCGCCTGTGGTGGCGGTTACTGCCTTTCCAGATGCATCGCTTGCGACATAATCGCCAGCAGATAGACCTCCTTCTCCCACCTCGACAGGAGCGGCACCGAACAGTATCACTGTTGCATCCTGAATGCCCGCGTCACTGTCGAACAGAAGGACACCCCAGGCATCTCCACCTGCTGTCGGGTATGAACCGTCGTAGGTTACGAACCTTTTTCCGGAAAGGTCTGAGCTACCAACCTTTACCGTGTCCGTCATAAGCGAACGAAAACTTGCCATCTTACTTACCTCCCTTCTTTGGTTTCAAGGATGTATTTCACAGCCTCCGGGAAGGGGATATCCTCCTTCTCGGATAAGAGTTTTGCCTTCTCCCATATCTCCTCTCGCTCCTCGTTCACCTCACGCTCGGATGTGGGATTGAAGAATTCGAGCCTCTTGGAAGGCTTATTTCCTATGAGTTTTGTCTTTTCTGAGAGGTCGATAACGCCCATCTGTCTTATCCTCTCGAGAATGTCCAAGAAAGCATCCTTGAGCGATGAGAACTCCCGGTTCTCGGAGAGCTTCACCATCTCGCCATCTGTCTCCATAACCCGCCTGACATCCTCGATTATAACAGGCGGGAAGACCCTTTTCCCCTCTTCCAATCTGCGAAGAGCAAGCTTCCGGGTGACCTCGGAGAGGAGCTTTGCTCTCTTGTTTTCCTCGATTTGCCTTTTTGTTTCTGTGTCCGAATATGTTATCGTTTCCATATTCTTCACGACAGGGTTGTTTGTGAGTGCGACAGCAAACAGTGCCCAGCTTTTATCCTCGAGTTGAGCAATCTCTGCCGATAGGTATTTGTATTGCTTGTCCTTGATGAGTTTCCAGCCGAGTGAGTTCGGTGTGAGCTTTCCGACAAGCCGCATACCACCCTCGGGAAGCGTTTCTATCCATAGTGATTCGAGCCACCCTTTGCTTGCCGGGTTCGGGTCGTCGTGCTCCTCTTTTAGGTAGACCTCGAGCCCGGTCTTCCTGCTTCTGAAATTATCCGCTATCTCACGGAGCATATCGGATGTTATGTTCACCTCACCGTATCTCTCCGAGTGATAGCTCCCTGTGCGCATTATCTCGACATTGATTGCCTGTTCGCCCTCGC
>NATO01000046.1 GCA_002085385.1 candidate division Zixibacteria bacterium 4484_93 | reverse complement strand
TGTGTGACAAACTCGCCATCCTCAGGGAATGTAGAGGCGACAACAGGTGGTGCAAGGTCGATGGTAAAGTAGCCTGTGGCAGGGGTTCCATCTATGAGGTTCCCGGCAAGGTCAGCTACCTGGATAAGTGCCCAGTTGACCACTGTTCCACTTGTAGTGTAAGCATCAGGTGGAGTGAAGATGAGGTATGTTCCATCGTAGTCAAGATAAGGGGATGAGGTTCTGTAAAGGTGTCCGTTCACCACGAGCATAATGCTCGATGGGTCGACACCGGCAGGGTCGGTTATCTCGATTGAGAGTTGCTGTGTGTCGCAGGCAGAGAATGTCCCTGTTGCAGGGACAACATCCCCAATAACGGGCGGACTCTCATCGTAGGTGAAGCTCCAGCAGTAAGGTCCATCGTAAAGGTTGCCGTAGACGGTGCAGTCGTGGTGTGTCGGATTGTCAGAGATATTATAGACACAGACATTTAAGAGCTCACCATCCACGAGAGGCATATCGGTTGAGTCGGGATAGAAATGCAGCCTCTCGGCAACAGGGTCCCACCAGAGCATATTCCCAGGATAGATATACCTGTATGCGTTGTTAATGACGACCATCATATTGTCTAAGTAGATATCGTGGGATAGTGAATCGTAGATTTCAAGTGAGATGTCATGGGCGTTGAAATGAGCTCCGTCTGCAGGGAACGGATTCCCTGGAATGGGCGGGTCCATATCCATTATGAACGACCAGGAGAGCGGTCTCCCTTCGAATTGGTTGCCGTGAATATCAGCAGCTGAGAGGAGCGATACCTCGACCTCCTCATGGTTCTCAAAAGGTGTGGGTGACCTGAAGTAGACAACGGAATCGAGAACAAGAAGTGGATGGATCGTGTCGCACTCGATACCATACCAGAATGTATCGCAGACCTCGTAGATGTATCCGGTGTCATACGCCGTCCCGTTCACCTCGAGCAGAACGCTTGCCGGGTCGATTCCGTCCTCGTCGTGGAGGATAAGATGAACAACCTGGTCCGGGCAATTGGATGTTGAGCGAGGAAGCGGCTGAACAATCTCGACCTGTGGTCCTGAGGCAACATAAAACTCCCAGACAAACGGTCCGACATAGGTTATGTTGGATGCGCAGTAGTCGATCTCATCTCCGACCTCATATATCGACACATAGATCGTGTCGCCAGGGTTCCAGCTTATACCGAGCGACTCTGGAGCAAACTCCCAGATGTATCCATCCCAGAGTATCTCGGGTATGGAATCATACTCCGGAATGAGGGAGCCGACGGAAAAATACTCATATCTTGTTCCATCGCTCTTCTGAATAATCACATGAATATTGTCGGAGTCTACAGGTCGAATCGCATCGCCGAAGATGTCGTATGTTCTAAAGCTTATATGTTCGAGCCTGTTCATTGTCGTGTAACCGTTCGGAGGCCAGTTGGACATAAGGTCAACCACAGGCGGTGTCCTGTCGACGAAGAATGTCCAGGATATCATCCCATCGGGCTCAAGCGGGTTCTCAAGCGAATCGTAAGCCTCGAGAAGTGAAATGGTTATCGCAGCACCATCGGGATATGGGGAAAGCGGATGGTATGTCAGCATACCCGTTGTTTCGTCCCAGGTGAGGTTCTCATCTACTGGATACGAAAACTCTATCCCGTTCACATCGATTGTTATGGGGTGAGTCGAATCCGCGAGGATGCCGTCCGCATCCTGGATGTGAAGCACAGGCTCCAAGTCGGTGCAGGATGTGAAGCTGCTGTCCTCAGGGAAGATATATTCGGCAGTTGGTCCAGTCGTGTTTATGAAGAACTCGAACTCGTTTAGCTCGCCCCCCTGAAGGGTGTTCGCCTCGCCATAGTCAGGCATATCCTCTGCTGATAGTATCCGAACGACTATGTGGTCCTCCGTCTCCCAGAGGATGCCAACCGAATCGGGGTAAAACGAGATGACAACAGACGAATCGGTCTCCATCCAATAGAAGCGGTATGTTCCAGAATAGGTAAGCGTATGGGTGTAAGAAGCAGAAGTCAGTTGAACCCGAACCGAATGTGGATTTATCTCGCCGTGGTCATCGGTTATCTCCATCTCGAACGGGATATTCCTCTCGGTGAATACCGGGGGGGCAACTGTTCCAAGGGTGTCGATAACGACATACTCAGGTGCGAAACGGGTAACATAGGGTCCGGACATATCAACGGAGAATGTGCTCGTCAGCGGGCAGCCCTCCACCGGTTCTCCTAGGAATGTTTCTGCGGCGAGCTCGAGCTCGACCATATCTCCATCCTCGAATGCGACCGATGGGATGAAATAGAGCCTGGATGGGTCCCAGGTGAGTTCGGGCATCAGGTAGTGGTATGTCTCGGGCACTCCATCAACGGTCACCGTCAAGAGAATGGTTGAGGGGTCAACATCGGCAGCGTCAGTGAACACATAGTAGACCTCCTGGAACGGGTCGGATGTTATCGTTCCGTTCAGAGGCTCGCCGAGACTAACAGAGGCAGAATATGCCCCGCTGGCTACGCTCAGGAAGACAAAAAGAGCTATAACCCCTGCCAATACCAAGTTCCTTCTCATTCTATACACTCCTTTTTTTGAGGTTCCCTGCTTGTATCTTTCTCCCTGACTAAAATCGCTTAAACAAATTAAAAAATAAAAATCCCTTGTCAAGAAGAAATAATCAATAAATAAAAAAAGGGGACAGAACAGGTGTCCCCTTCCGATTTTCTTACTTGTTTCTGTGTTTTTAGTTCTTGAGGGACTGTGGTGGCAGAACCTCCTTCGGCTTCTCTCCTGCCTTCTCCATATAGAATTCTACTACAACTCGCCGGTTGATAGTTCGCCCCTCGGGAAGCTCATTGTCGCCTATCTTTTCTGTTATAAATTTCCCTTCCTGCCATTTATCAATCACATAGGGCTTTGTGTCTCTGTATCCCTTGTATGTTAGCACGGTATTGTGAGCCCTGAGCCAGCTGTTCAGCTCCCTGTTGTTGGAAAGTCCCAAAAGATAGATAAGATACTGGCGGAGGTTCGCTTCTTCCTTTTTTGCCCTCTCGATGCTTAGCTCCTCGTTACGGTATCTCATACCGACCACATCCGTGTGTCCACCGACGACCGCCACAAGCCGTTTCTTCGGCTCGAGAGCCTTCTCGATGAACTTGCGTGCGACATACTCGACACGGCTCTCGAGGAACTTCGATTCAGATACCTTCTCGTCGAAGTTGAACTGCACAAGAATAAGGGTCTCTGTCAACTGCTCCCTCTCTGTTACCTTTACCCTTATTGTATCAGAGATGGTCTCGAACCGCTGTCCGAGCTTGTCCTTTAGCTCGAGTTTGCAGAAATACTTCTGGGTTGGGTTCACGAGATTGCCGTTGTCGTCCTTCCAGTTCCAAGGGATTCCCCTCGGCGGATTGCCAGTGCCCTCGGCAAGAACCCTGAACAGTTCCCCGTTCTCGTCTATTATACTGACCCGGAAGGAATCTATTCCTGCCTCAGCCTGTGCCTTTATCTTCACGAAGTTCTGCTGGTCTTCCTCCATCTCATAGTCCTTGGCAGCCATTGTCCCCTCCATTGGGCGGTAGATTAACCCCTCACCGGAGAGATGAGCGATGACCATCGGCTCCTCTGTGAACCTGTCTGTGTTACCTTTGATGAATATCCGGTTCTCGAACTTCTCAAACGCTTGTTTCCCAAGTATATCCATCAGAGCCAGTTTTGCATTGTAAGCCCTGTCGAAGGCGAGAGACCAGTTGTCCTTCTCATTTTCTGTGGTGAACCCCTCGAAGAGCAATATTGCCTCGGGATTGTTCTCAAGTATTTTCTTTATATCGCTTGCTTTTGCACGGATGTTTCGAAGGTTTGCCTCCTCCGTTTTGGAGGAGTTTTTCTCGAATGGGATGGAGGCATGCCAGTGCTCGAACCCGATAACCTGTGATTTTATCTCCACACGGCGGTTCTCCGCCTGTATCCTTGGAATGTCATCTGGTAGACGCTCCTCCTGCTTGCCCGCTCTGCCTGATGCTGGGTCGTATTCCGTAGGGGATACAACACGGATTCTGCTCCTGAGCGATGGGTTCATAGAAAGCAGGTGCGAGCGGAGAGCCAGTGCCCTCTCCTTTGCAAGCTTCTCACCATACACAGAATAACCCATACCCTCGGTCTCGGGGTCATAGTAGCCGTAAAGGGTAAGTTCGATGTCGGGGTTGTTGGACATCCTGTCGACAATCGTGGAGAGGAGCTTCTCGAATCTGGGAGCTATCTTTGTCTGCGTCGGGTCATAGAACACAATAGGAACTATCGGCTCTTCCTCGCGGATAAGCGTTACCTGGGCAATCTCGAGTTTCAACTCCTCCGGCGTGACCGTCCCTGTCGGCAGAGGGAAGACATCCAGCTCCACTGCTCCCTTGTTGTTCTCCTCGTCGATCTCATCAAAACTTCCCTTTATCTCCGGAATCAGGCTCCCATCATCGTCAACAGCGGAGAATAACTGATAATGTCCCTTTGCCGGCGGAACCCACTTCCATGAAACCTCCAGTGCCTCACCAACCTTCAAGCTCTTCTTTATTGTCCTTGGCTCATCCACAAGCACCCATTCTGCATCCGGCATCTCATAGTAGAGTGTGACCTTAAAATTGTTCACCGTCTTTTCACCGAGGTTCTCAACCTTTGTCGTTATTGTCACAGGCTCGCCGAGGATAGCGTTCCTCGGATAGACGGACATATCGGACGAGCGTAAAGAGAGGTCTATTAAGGGCTTTGGAGGAGGCAGGAAACGCAGTGTTGCAGAAAGCTTGTGTGATGTTGCCCCCGTTTCCCTGACAGTGGAGAGCGGATAAACAAACGCATAATCGAGCTGCAGGTCGAGAGCTGTCTTCGTCCGATAGGTGAAGCCCGCAGAATATTCCTCCGGGTTCCAGCCGGTGCGGATGGCAACCATTCCATCAGAAAACCACCACTCTGTACCTATGTGTGGCTTGAGTCTGTTCTTCTCGTTTATACTTTCATTGATGTAGCGCAAATCTGCCGCAACGACAAGAAAGTCGTGATACCGGTAAGCAGTGCCAAGCCTCACTGTCATTGGATAATGCCCCGCTTCGGGGTCACCGGCGAGCGACATATCTGGTTGAAGGATGTTCGATGCCGCAAAACCCAGAGATAGGTTGTGCCTGAGTTTCATAAGAAAGCCGAAATCGAGTGTGAAATTGGTCTTTCCCCAGCCGTTGCGGAAAACAGGGTCGTTGAGTGGGTCGCCAATGTGGTGCTCGACATCCCCCAGCTGTGGCTCGTAGTCAAAATTGGAGCGAATATACTGGTTCCGCAAGAGATGGAATGTCGCACCGAGGCTCAACCCCCTGCGATACAGGTTCCTGGGCAAGCTCTTGCTGTAAGTGAGAGCAAAATTCATCTCGCGATAGCGAACGCTCTCTAACTGGATGTAGGATAGAGCAGGTGAGCCAGCCTTCTCAAAATGGTGTATGTAAGAGGCGAACCCCTCGTATATCGCATCGTTGTCCAGCCCAAGATACAAACGAGAGAACATTCCCGAGAAGGTGCGCTCAATGAACATATCGGCGCCGGCGGGGTTCCACATAGCAGCGTATCCGTCATCAGCAAGGGCAACAAATGTCCTCCCCATACCGAGAGGTCGGGCACCCGCGTTGTCCTCATATCCAAGGTTCCCCTGGGCGAGAAGGCTCCCTGCTAAAAGGAGGCAAAAAAGAACAAATGTCAATTTTCTCATAGATTCTCTCCTACTATGCAAATTTTAGCTATTCCCATTACAAAATATACTCTACTCGCCTAAAAAAGGCAAGTTTTCTTTCTCCCCAAAATTTATTTTAATCAAAAAAGGATAAAAAATCAAGGAAAAAAATAAAAAAACCCCATCAGGTGATGGGGTCTTTTGTCGGATTTCAACCTTCTGCTATATCTTCCGCACATTGGTTGCTTTCAATCCTTTTTCTCCCTCGGTCAGGTCGAATTCGACCTCGTCACCGGGGGCAAGGGTGCGGAATCCTTCACCAGCAACATCAGAATAGTGGACAAAAATGTCCCTCTCCATTCCTTCTACCTCGATGAAGCCGTATCCCTTCTTTTCATCGAACCGCTTTACACGACCACGAGCCATACCTAACCAAACCTCCTTCTGAAGATTAACTTACAAGAGCCAATGTATCTATTGTTTCTGCTTTGTCAAGAAAATAAATTCATCCAGCGAGTATTCCTGCGATAATTTTCAGAAAAAGCCCGGTCAGGATAGGAACAGTCAGGTTATCATCGAGCTTGAGCGGCAGGAACTCGACGACTGTTGCGAACATCGCCCCGAGAAATTTCGTTGTGGTCGGCACATACGGCACAGGAACCGATGCAAGGAACGCAAATGTTAAGAAGGCAAGTGAACCCTCGAGGCTCTTTCCCTTTGCAAGCTTTGTCCTGCCGAACAGTTTTCCAAAGATAGAGGCTGCCGTATCACCGACGATTATATACACGAGAACAGTAACCGCAATCGGTTTCGGGAAGACAAGTATCACGAGCAGACTTGCTGTCAGGATATACGATGCTCCGGTAAATTTCTTATACTCGTGTCTGCGGAGCAGCCTACCAACTTTCCTGTATATGAAACGGGTAAAAGGAGTATGTATAAGGCGCGAAGCATCCGCTATCACAACACCGAATGTGACGAGGGATAAGACGGTTATGGAGAACTTCCATGGGAGAAACCAGTAAAGGATGGGAATTACGAGGGCACCGAGATGAACAAGCTTCCTCAAGACCTCCCAGATTATTCCTTTTTTCCCTGTGTTCATTTACCCTCGATGCTCGAGTAGTCGGAGAATATCTCTGTTGGAGCGACAGGGATATCGCGGTCGATGGTTTCCTGGAAATGGCGCCTTATATCCCTGTTATACTTTATAGCGTCGACAGTCGAGCCATAAATATCCGAAAGGTAAAAACTTGCAGAGAGGAAGAAGCAGGCGTTGGAAAAGCCTCTGTCTTTTTCCATCAGAGCATAGCCTACACCAGCTGGGATACCAACACAAAGGAACGAGAATATCGCATCTCCCCACTTCTCGCAGTATGCCCTGCCTGCTCCTGGAACCGCTGTTGACAGAAGCCCGGATACCACAGGGGATTTCCTCGGCAGAACCAGCCCTTGCTTTGCTTTGGAGAGGAGGAAGTATGTTGCAGAGGAAAGCGAGCTTCCCTTGACATTCAAAGATGATAACTCCTCGATGGCATCGCTATACGAGCCCATCTTGAGATGGGCATACCCCTTAAGATAGCTCATTTGGACAGGAAGTTTCCCCCAGCTGTTTTCGTAGTTGCCAAGATACTTCAGGGCAGTCAGGTAGTAGTTTTCCTCTATGTATGTGCAGGCAATCCTGTATGATGAGACAATCGATGCTTTTTCACCCTCCTTCTTCCGATAGAACTGTTTGAAAAGCCTCCTTGCCGTTTTGTATTTGCCGCACCTTTCAAGAGATAACCCCGCCTGAAAAAGTGCATACGGCACATCGCTCTCCTCGGGATACAAGAAACAAAACCGTCTGTACTCGGTGGCGGATTTCTCGTAATCTTTCTCCTGAAACAGGAAATCGGCAAAGGAGATAAGCTCCTCTTTTCCGAACGGATTTTTCTCTGCCTCGGGTGCCTGAAGCTCGACGGGCTCCTGAGCGAGTGCGCAGAGAGGTATCAGGAGGAGAATAAGAAACGCTGTTTTTCTCATCGCCATAATATATGCTCCTCGGGTGGGTCGACAAGAAAGTTTTCTTTATCCTTATCGTAGTATTTTCTTGCCGCTGGATTGCAACGGGTGAACCTGTCTATTGCCATAAGATATGCCTGAATGGGGTCCGTTAGCTTGAAGGAAGAGAGTGCAAACTCCGAGCAGGATGGGCGAAACTGGCACTCTTGAGCGTCTTGTGTGGTGATAAAGTGCCGATAGAAAAGGATAATTGCCTCGAAGAAGCAGGACGCTGTTCTTGTGTCAAGGGTGTCTATTGCCTCCTCTGTTTCAAGGGAATCCAACCTCTCCAATATAGGTATATCCTTTGTCTCGCCCCGGGATATGCTGAAAAGGCAAAGCAGGGTGAGAACAGATATTGTTGCAACTCTATATACCATATTCCCTCACAAGTTTCAGAACGAATTCGCGATTTATCCTCTTGTTTTTTTCTTCAGCGAGCCTTGCAGCATTTATATTGCTTCCCCACCAGTATCTTGACCAGAGCAATGTTGTTATGGTGGCTGCCTGAACATATCCTCCCTTAAACAGGTATGATACTGTTGCGCCGCCAAGAAGCAGGTTTATCGCAAGTGAGTTTATCCCCTCTTTTGTCTCTCCTGCATACATCTGTCCTGCCCCGGGGATAGCAATAGAGAGCCATCTCGCCTGTTCCGGCGAGACATAGAACGGGCGGAAGCTCTTTATCTCCCGGAGGATTGGGTAGCTTCTGTCGCGCTCGGGTGTGTCGCTTTCCGTTTTCACGACCGCTTCAAAAGAGCTCTTCGCTCCTTCGATGTCTCCGAGGATAAGTTCAGACCAGCCTTTGATATACAGGATTTTGGGTAGAATGTCCGGCTCTGCTCTCGATGTCAGGTTTGCAAGCTCAAAACGGGAGGATTCCTCTTTCCCGGAGAGGGCAAAGGCAAGGACTGATAAGAGGTGTGCGGTGATACTTATTGT
>NATO01000129.1 GCA_002085385.1 candidate division Zixibacteria bacterium 4484_93 | reverse complement strand
AAAAGGATACAGATAGAGCAGCGCTTAAAAAACTTGACAGAGCTTGCATCCCGTCTTGCCGAGCAGCAGAAGGAGATAAACGAGAAGCTGGCAAGCTCATCATTATCCGAGCGCCAGAAACTAAAGCGAGAGGAGGAAAAGCTCGAGCAGGAGTTTGAGAGAGTAAAGAGCGAGATGGACAACCTCGCCGATATGATGAGCGAATTCCCTGATATGCCCTCGGAGGAGTTGAGGAAACTCTCGGAGAACCTCGATGCCGAGAACCTCTCCGGGCAGATGCAGGAGATGGCAAGCCAGATTCCAGATTCCCCCAAGGGAGCTCGCAAGAAGGGAGCTGACATCCAGAAGGCTCTGGCGAAGCTCGCTGAGAACCTGAAGGGGCTTCAGGATATGATGCAGAGTATGATGCTTGCT
Source organism: candidate division Zixibacteria bacterium 4484_93 (assembly GCA_002085385.1). Taxonomy (GTDB): domain Bacteria; phylum UBP14; class UBA6098; order 4484-93; family 4484-93; genus 4484-93. The sequence continues at coordinate 4,617 of NATO01000129.1, read as the reverse complement.
GCTTTAGATGCGGATATGAGAGAGGCAATACTCTCGCTGCTTCTCCTCTCCAATAGACAGGAGCAGGTATACACACAGCTTGCTGCTCTCCCTCGTCAGGACGAAAAACTCGAGCAACTCGCACGGGAAGAGGGAAAACTAAATGAGATACTGAAGCGCACCACCGATAAGATTATGGAAATATCGGGGAAGACGATATTCCTCACAAGCGGGGTCGCAAAAAGCCTTGGACTTGCCATCGAACGGGTAGAATCAACTGCAAAGGAGATTGCTATGAACCGCAACCCGCGCGGCGGAGCCAAAAGCTCGATGGAAGCACTTGCCTATATAAATCAAGCAATCGAGCTTCTGATGCGGTCGAGGGAAAAGATGGCGAGCTCGTCATCGGCAACGGGAGCCGAGCAGTTCTTCCAGCAGATGCAGAGCTTGTGCAACAAGCAGCAGGGATTGAACCAGAATATGATGATGCTGTTCGGACCAAAAGGTGCTCAGGGGCAGCTCACTATGGAACAGCAGGCGGCATTGCAGAGGTTAGCCGCCGAGCAACGGGCAATAAAGGAAGCGCTCGAAGAGCTTGAAAAACAGTATGGACAGCGCAAAAACCTCCTGGGCGACCTCGGCGAGATTGCAAGAGAAATGCAGGAATCTATCGAGAGAATGAAGAGCGAGAATGTCGACCAGAAGCTAATCGAGAAGCAGGAGCATATACTATCTCGAATGCTCGACGCACAACGCTCCATCCATAAGAGGGATTACACGGAGAAGAGGGAGGCTCGCACAGGTGAGGATGTTGTCAGAAGAAGTCCCCCTGAGGTCAGCCCAACCGAGCAGGAAAATAGGGTAAGAACCGAAATGATGAAAGCCCTAAGCTCCAAATATCCAAGGGAATACGAAGAAAGTATAAAGGCTTACTTTAAGGCACTACTGAAATCGCAGGGGAAATAATGAAAAAGCTAATTTTTGCACTCATTCTTGTCTCTTTCTCCTCTTCCTTCGCTGGCAGCTATGAGCACAATCTGGAGCTGGCGAGGCGATTCCTCGCAATAAAAAAGTACGACAAGGCAGAGGAGGTTCTGGACAGGCTCATCCAGGAACAGCCAGATGACCCCGCACTCGTTCCTATTATGAAGGAAGTATATACTAACCTCAAGCAATACGGTAAGTTAATAGCCGTTCTTCACGAGCAACTTGATGCGAACCCAAATAGCACATTGCTAAATATAGAGCTGGGTGATGCTTACCTTGCCATCGGAAAGCTCGATTCGGCGAAGACATTCTTTCGAAGAGCGATAAAGCTCACCCCGGAAGATGATATGATATATCGAACGGTGTATCAGAAGTTCTCTGCTCGTGGCTATGTGGATGAGGCGATAGAGATTATCGAAAGGGGAAGATGTTGGGTATCGGGAGACTGGCTTACAATTCTGGCGACTACGAGACGGCTTTGGAGGTGTTCGGTTTCTTAAAGGAGAATGTGCCGTTAAACGCCTTAGGGTTAGAGCCACAGCTTTACTCTGCCCGTTCTCTTGCAGCTATTGGTAGGCTCGATGAGGCAAAGAGGGAATACAGTTCCCTTATGGAGAAGGGGAACAATGATGTTAAAGCGAGTGTTAAGTATGACCTCGGGATGCTTGCTTTAAAACAGGGGAGTTTCGATGAGGCGCTGGAGCATTTTCAGCAGGCAACAGAGCTCACCAAAACCCCAGAGGTTGTAGTCGCATCTGCTGTCGGTTATGCTCGCGCCCTTATGATGACAGGCAAACTGAAGCAGGCAAGGGAATTCCTCGCAGGGTATCTTGTCCGCTATCCGAAGTCTGACTATCTCGTGTATGAATACGGGGGACTATCGCACTGCTCTTTCAGTTCTCTGTGAGATTGAGAAGCCTGACGACCACATCCTGTTTATGAAGGCGGGAGCTTTTGATTCTCTCGGCGATTTCCCCGATGCCCTCGATGCATACAAAAGGATAATTCAGGAGCACCCGGAAGGGTTCTATGCGCCGCTCGCATACGAGCGGATGGGGGATATCTACCTCGAAAGGGGCGAGCTCCCTCTTGCAAGGGCAAGTTATGAGAAGCTCCTGACCAACTATCCAGATGCACTCAACTCCCAGGATGTCAGAGAGAAGATAGATAAGCTCGAGGGAAAGATTTGAGAATAGCTGAAGCTCTCTCCACAGCAAGAAAGAAACTCTCTTCCGTAGATAGTCCGACACTCTCAGCAGAAATATTGCTCTCCTATGTCCTATCATGCCCGAGGCACAGGCTCATAACTGAACGAGACAAAGAGCTTTCTCCTGGAGACAGAGAGAAATTTTTCCAGTTGGTAGAGAAGAGGGTAACCCACTTCCCGTTACAATATATAACAGGGAAAACGGAATTCTACGGAACAGAGCTCAGAGTTCAAGAGGGGGTCTTTATTCCCAGACCAGAGACCGAGCTCCTCGTGGAGGAACTGATTAAAATGCTAAACAAGGAGGATACCTTCCTCGATATAGGCACGGGCACAGGGTGCATCCCGGTGGCTGTCCTTATGAACAAGTCCGCTGCTTTCTGCTTTGCAACGGATATAAACTCAACTGCCCTTCAAGTTGCACGGGAGAATATCCGGATGCATAGATTGGAAGAAAGATGCCAGCTTTTTGAGGCTGATATCTTTCCACCTGTGGATGAAAGGTTCGATATCATCGTTTCAAATCCACCTTATATAAAAACATCCTCGATTGCCTCCCTTCAGGAGGAGGTCAAGTATGAACCAGTTCTTTCCCTCGATGGGGGAGAAACAGGGCTCGATGCATATCGAAGGATACTGTCCGGGGCGCCTATGTATCTTAGGGAAAGAGGTTATCTTCTTCTCGAGACAGACCCATCGGTTCTGACTGGGCTGCTCGAACTTGCCAGAAACTCATTTAAAATTTTAGACATAAAAAGGGATATTCAAGGTCTGGAACGACTGGTATTGCTTGAGCGTAAAGGTTCGAGCGACTGAGTCGTTGTTCTGATGCCATCCTGCCTCGGGAGGGCAACAGCGTTTAATTATGTTCCCCTTCTTCCGCGGACATTTCCCCGTCTGAACTTGTTCTGCTTTCTGTGTTCCTTTGCTATCTGTTTTGCCTTCGAGCTGTCTCTGGCAATCTTTTTCAGGTGTTCCTCTTTTTTCTTCTCAAGGAAGTCAAGCTCCTCCTTGATTTTCTTCTTTTTCTCCTCATCGATAGGCTTTTCATCTGCCATAGTCTTACCTCCTTTTTGCTTTTATCTTAAGGTTATTATGCTTTTTCTGCCTCCTGAGCCACCGATAAAATGGCATCCAGTTTTTCTTTCACTTCGGGTAGAATTTCATCGGGTTTGAGGAAATGAATAAGTCGATAGTATTCTCCCTTTCTTAATGGAATCGAAACTTTCATTTCTTCAGAATATCTTTTGAATATTTTGTCCAGAAAATCATCAGACGCTTTAACATTTTTCCACCAATCATGGTTTTCATTACGCAAAGCAGCAGGAGGAATTTCATCTTCTATTATTTCTGTCATTTTCCTCTCGTAGTTTTGAGCAAATAGGTTCCCCTGTTTTGTGCCTTGGGCAAATCGTCTTAAAACTTTGGGGGAACAAAAATAATTCTCTATTTCCTTCCTTTCCCACATAAGCCACTCGATTCCGGGAGATTCAGCAGGGATATTGTCAAGATTATCCAATAGGGCTATTCCTTTCAGGTCTGAAACTGCTTCTTTGAGGGCGTAAAAATGCTCTTTTGCTTTTTGAGGTTGATTTGCGATGTAACGAACAAAGGGGCGTTCGAGATATTGTTGCACAGGATGTTCCAGTTTTTTGGCAAAAGCCTGCAATGTTGACAAATCGGTCGAACCCTCAAGATATAATACCCATTTTTTTTGTTCGGCTTGATAATATTGGTCCCAGCCAACTGTTGTAAGCGCTTTTCGAGCCTGGCTACCTTTATCCGTTATCGAATGCGGTTTGCCAACAAAAGCGATTACTTTATCTTTACCTGCCGCTTCATCTAGCACAACCTCTGAATGGGTTGCGATAATCAGTTGATTATTCTGTTCTAATGCAACTTCGGTTATGGTCTTATATATTTGGCGCTGTCTTAACATTTCCAGGTGAGCATCAGGCTCATCAATCAATATAATAGCATCAGGATGTGCAAACATATATGCCAGAATAAGAAGTATCTGTTGTGTTCCTCTACCAACTGCTGAAAGTGGTAATCTAATTCCAGACTCGTCCTTATATGACATGCTTATTTCACCACGAGCTGCGATATATTGAGGCTCCAGAAGGTTTATTCCAAAAAGTGAACGCATATAATCAACAAGTTTTTCCCATTTATTCTTATCTTCTATTTGTGGATTTCCATCTGGATGCAATGCTCTATAACATAGGTTTCTTAAAACCTCCGCTGTTCTGCCTTCACCGATAAGGACATTTATTGCCCCACTATCTATTCTCCTTTCAACAGTTGCCAATCCTGACATAGGAGGCAAAAAGAAAACTCGACCGTTGAATTATCGTTGATCTCGAGTCGGGCGTCGACGGGACGTCTTTGGCTTTTTTACCTCCCTTGATACGTTTGAAAGGGACGAAATAACTCTATTTCTA
>NATO01000001.1 GCA_002085385.1 candidate division Zixibacteria bacterium 4484_93 | reverse complement strand
TGAACATCCCCGACACCGGTGCTACAAGTGCGCATCCCATCGTATCGGCAAATGAGTTGAGTGAGTAATAGACCGTGTCACCATCCTCCCAGTTGGTAGATGGTGTGAATGTCAAGGTGGAATCTCCCAGTTCAATCTCGGGAGATGTAAGGATGTATCCTTCCCCGTTGACATCGAAGTCGAATTCGAGTATATCAGGCTCGGCATAGTATCTCAATCTCATCTCTATATTCTGGTCGGGGCAGGTGGTTCGCTCGCCGTATTCAGGTGTCAGCAGCTCCGCCTCTGGCCTGCCGGGTATCTCCGGGACAAATATCGTTCCGGATATTGTCATTGTCTCGACATCGGGGGATGTCACCATAACATTTATCGTCAGGTCGCCTGTTATCTCACCGTTCGGTATGACCCTCCAGCCGGTGGAGCCTGTGCTTCTCGCTGGAATAGAATATGGGGAAATGTGGTGTGTGGCGGTCTCGCCAGGAACGAGCTCCAGCCCATCAGGTAAAAAGATTGTCGCCTCGGTGCTGTCCATAGGTATCCAGCTGGTGTTGGTAACAAGAAGTGTTACCTCGAACTCCTCATACTCGCATCTCTCTATGGTAACACCTGGCGGAATGGCAAGTGATAATGCCCCCTCGGCAACTACATGTCCAAGACCATAGTATGTTGCAACGACCATAGTGTCGCCCGGTGCAAGAGTTCTCGGATACCACCAGATAAGAACGGCGGAATCACCGTATGGGCTTGGTGGAACAGGGTGATCCCATCCATCTATCCTATAGAAATCTGGCCAGCTCCCAACGGCAAACCTATCAGGTCGAACAGCATCGTAGGCATCTAATATCCCCATTGCAATGAGCTGGTCGGGGTCGCCGAGAGGAGGGGGTCCCGATGGATCCTCGTAAGCAAACCAGAATGCGGGAATACTATCCGGTCCATAGAAATTCTCTGCAACACCGGAGTATCCAAATATCGTTCCAAGCGGTGCGGCATCGTTGTGATTGATGTCCGTGTCCATCTCAAGGAGAACTCCTACATCGTGCGGAACATCATCGCGGTTCTCTATATAATAATGAATAAAGATTGTTCCCGTTGTATCTTCAGTATATACAAGATAAACCGGCATAACCGTCTGACGACAGAAGACATTCCTCGCTGTCCAGCCGCCTGTTATCCTATTCGAGTCCCCGGAGGCAGGAACGAGGACAAAAGGTTCTGTCACAGGCAGAACTCCTGTCCACGGAGAGCCTGGAGATGGCGGGTTGTTGACATAGAGATAGCCGTCCACATTCAGGGTAACCCAGGAACTCCAGGGGCGGGATGGATATGCGTAAAGAAGCATTCTCCCATCCGCTGTGCCGATATTGAACTGACCATCCTCCGTCTCCAGCTGGATAGCGACATAGTCATTGTTTGCGGAGATAATTATTTTCCCCTCATCATCCGGGGCGAGCGCTGCCTTTCTCGATGCATAATCCGTGGCAAATATAAGCCCCGGTAGAAGCAGAAATACCAGCAAAAGTAGTGTTTTTCTCATTTTGCTCTCCCTCCCTGATTGGATTTAGCTATCACTTTAATTAAAGTATAGAAAAAATGAAAATAGTCAACAAGAAAAGCATAAATTTTGCTTGACATTGCTTGGAAAATTTGTTAGTTTCCAAAACTGTAGAATATGTGAAAACAAATGCAATTGAAGGAGGAGTTTTAGATGAGGCAAAAGGATTTGTTCACATTGTCGATTGTGCTGCTGTTTCTTTTGCCCGTGTTTGTGGCATTGTATGCTGGCGTTACAGGAAAGATATCGGGTGAGGTAACCGATGCTGATACCGGTGAGCCTGTTATAGGTGCAAATGTTGTGGTCGAGGGCACGAGCTATGGGGCAGCAGCTGACCTCTTTGGTCAGTATTTCATTCTGAATATCCCACCGGGAGTTTATAATCTTGTTGTAACTGCGGTTGGCTATGACACGGTGAAGGTGACCAATGTGACGGTATTATCCGACCATACTACCACCCAGAATGTGAAGATGCGTTCAACGGTGATAAAGGGTGAGGAGGTTGTTGTTGAGGGGAAGCGTCCTCCAGTGGAAAAGGGTGTCACCTCCACGAAGTCGTATGTTACCACCGAGACTATCGAGTCGATGCCGGTTGAGAGCGTTGGCGAGATACTGAGGACACAGGCAGGTGTGACAGTTAAGGGAGGAACGCATTTCCGCGGTGGACGTAGCGGTGAGGTGCAGTATCTTGTCGACGGTATGCCCGTCAAAGACCCTGTTTATGGACAGGGGCAGGCGTTAAGCGTCTCCACGAGCAGTATTCAGGAAATCTCCGTTCAGACAGGAAGTTTCAACGCAGAATACGGGAATGCACTCTCCGGTGTTGTGAATGTCATAACCAAGGAAGGGAACCCGAACAAGTTCTCCGGCTCTGTTTCTTACTGGACGGATGATTATGGCTTCTCTTCCTTGAATAAGAAATCGACAAACTACGACCGCTTTGAGCTTACCCTGTCCGGGCCCGAGCCTGTGACGGGCTATTTTCTTCCCGCATTCGGGATAAGGCTTCCGAGGGATAAAAGGCTCGCCTGTTTTGCCTCCTTTTCCGCTTACAGCGAGGATACCTATCTCCAATATAATAGAGAATATAAGAATGGTAACCTCACGACCGAGCCGATAAATACACCCTGGCGCCTGCAGTATGAGAAATATAGCTTCCTCGGTGTGTTCGACATCCCGGAGAAGAGAAGCAACGAGCTTTCCTGGGCAATAAAGCTCAAGCAGAACCTATCTCCAAATCTCAAATACAGGTTCTCTTACATAGGTGATTGGCAGAAATGGTATTCCTGGGACTGGGATTATCTTTACACGCCGATGTCTGCCTATCAGAACTGGTCGACTTCCCGTCAGCTCTCCTTCTCTCTCACGCATACCCTTTCGCCGAAGCTCTTTTATGAGCTCCGTGTCTCCAATTTTTACACAACACGGAAACTTCTCCCTGGAGGGCACACACCTGACTGGTTTAAGGTCGATTCCTCTGCAATCGGTGTTCTTGACGACTGGCGGGATGTGAATGGCGATGGTGAGGCACTGGTCCGTGTCCCCTGGTATGATGTCAACAACAACGGAAGATGGGACTGGTGGGAACCCTGGGATTCGGTTGTTACCCACGATTCAACTGTGTATGCAGTCGTCATCGATGCAGACACTGTTCCTGTGTATGCTGTAGATAGATGGCATGATATATGGGAGGGTGACACACTGGTCGATTATTATGTTCAAGATACTGTTTCATGGACAGATTCGCTCGGCAGGGAGTATGACATTGTCTATTATAATAATGATTCTGCCTGGGTTTATGGCCCCGAGGATACATCGGTTTCCCTGTATACGCTTTATAGGGTAGATACCCTCGGCATAGACACACTTCCGCCACAGCCGGGGGAGGAGCCGTGGACAGACTGGAATGCGAATTTCACATTCGAGCCGAGATGGACAAACTATCCCAGTTCCCTTTCCCCGATGGACCAGCCCGAGCCTTACGATGATGGTGAGCCTTTCCGGGATGGCTGGCCCTACGATGTCGACTACTATGCAACGGGGGTTGTCCTCGAGGAAACTACCTGGGTCGATGCAAACGACGATGGGTCGCCACAGTTGACAGAGTTCATAGATGCTAACGGCAATGGTGTCCTCGATTACCGAAACACATTCTGCGATTATGTCGACCTGAATGGCAACGGTCGATACGATGTGGATGAGCCGGGTGAGCCCTTCCTTGATTTGAACAACAATGGTTATTACGACCCTCCAAACAACAAGCACGATGACTGGGAGCCTTACATAGATGTGAACGGCAACGGCCGCTGGGATGACAAGGATGGTTTCTTTGACCGCGGGTTCGACCGATGGGCTGTCTGGCATGAGCGTAGCTCTAATCTATGGATATTCAAGGGAGACATAACCGCTCAGGTCGATTTCCACAACCTTATGAAGAGCGGTTTCGAGGTCCAATTGAACCATATGGAGATGAATGAGGTGCAATATCCCGAGGTCTGGTATGACAAGGAACCTGATGGGAACGAGTATGGTAGGCAGGGCGTCTTCCGCTCATTCTACACGAGAAGCCCGAAAAATGCCGCCTTCTATCTTCAGGATAAGATGGAATACGGTGGTCTGATTGCCAATATCGGCATCAGGTTCGATATGTTCTTTCAGGCGCCCGAGGTGCTCACCGATTCTGTGGAGCAGGAGACGGAGGATATCCTCAAGGGCTGGATAGACAAGGTCTATGAGAGACGCTACAAATTCTCTCCGAGGCTCGGTATGAGCTACCCAATAACCGAGCGAAGCAAGCTATTCTTCTCTTATGGGCATTTCTACCAGCTTCCCGGCTATGATAATCTTTATCAGACACCGACACAGGGCTCATCTGCTGGAAGGCTTCTCGGCAACCCATCGCTGGACTATGAGAAAACCGTTTCGTATGAGATTGGTGTTGCCTATGCTATCACCAACGATATAACCGTTCAGGGCTCCGGCTACTACAAGGATATATACAACCTCTTAAATACACTTCAGGGAAGAATTGGTGGTGGAACGAGCCCTATCTCTCAATCCGTATATATGAACCTCGACTATGCTCGCTCGAGGGGTATCGAGGTATCCGTAACAAAGAGGTATTCTCACTATTGGTCTATGGCAGGCAATTACCAGTATGCATTTGCTTACGGCAAGAGCTCTTCTGACCGCTCGGGCTACGATGTCCAGTTCGGACGTGAGGCTATCCCGCTTCAGGATATGCCGCTCGACTGGGACCGCCGTCACGCAGTAAATCTTAATCTGGACCTGAGGGTCAAGAAGGGTGACCACCCTGTTGTATTCGGGCTACATCTTCCCGACAACTGGGGTGCAAACATCCTCTGGCAATGGGGGACAGGTTATCCGTATACACCGAGCGAGAAGAACCCCTGGTATACTGGCACGCCCGGTGCGAAGGAGTGGGAGAGAAACAATTCACTCAGGCTACCCAACTACTCGAGGATAGATGTGAAATTGAACAAGGATTTCTCCCTGAAGAAGTTTGATATGAGTTTCCTCGTGCAGATATACAACCTTACAAACAGGCGTAACATAAATAGTGTGTACGGGGACACGGGTCTCTGGAACGATGCCGATGTCGAGGATGGGCTTGGCAATGGTGACCCGCACGATTGGGACCCTTCTCGAAGGACCCCCGAGAGAAACATAAGGGTCGGTCTGGAATTAAGCTGGTAAATATATAGGAGGTAATCGATGAGAGCAAGGCGGATAATAGGTTTCCTCTTTCTAATCTTGTTGCTTACAGGTTTGTGTTCGGTTCTCTTTGGAGCTAATTCTTCGATGGATACCGGTAATCAAGCTTTGAGGAAACCGACTGGCTGCACACCGAATGCAACTCAGAGGACACACGATGTAGGAAATATGTGCCTTACCATCTCCAACTATGGTTTCTTCGGGAGCGGCAGACCTGACGCTGACACTCCCATAAACCCCGAGACGGGTGAGATGTATGTTTCCTGCGAGGTTCCCTGCGGTTCAAATATCGAGTATCTATTTCAGGGGGCACTCTGGATTGGCGCTATCGTCGATGGTGAGACACTCGTATCTGTCGGTCAGGATGGCTGGGAACGAAACTGGAACCAACTGTATCCCTCCTGTATTGGAGAGCCTTTCTCGGAGATAGAGGAGCTCTCGACAGAGGAAGGCGACCCCTGCGCCGTCTCCCAGCAGGATTTCATCGCTTACTACGCCGACACACTGATGGACCCTACCTGGGTCCCAACTGGACACAGACCCATAGGAGTGGCGGTAACCCAGAAAAGCTATGCCTGGAGCTACGATTATGCGAAGAATTTCGTCTTCTTTGACTACTGGTTCAAGAATATACGCACGGATGGCAAGACGCTCGAGGATGTCTATATCGGGCTTTACATCGATGCCGATGTCGGGCATATAGATACTGATGAGTTTGCCCAGGACGATATAACTGGTTTCATTCGGTACTATATAGACCGTTCTGTTGTCCCACCGGAGACGACGGAGATAAATGTTGCCTGGATAGCAGACAACGACGGTGACCCGGAGGATGGCAGGTTCACATATATGAGCCCTACTGGTGTCACTGGTACCAGGGTTCTACGCTCGCCCAATCCTGAACTTCAGTATTCGTTCAACTGGTGGATATCGAATATCAATGAGGATTATGACTGGGGACCTGACCATTATCCGTTTGAGCCGGTTGATGGAACACCATCGGGTAGTAAGAACAAGTATATTTATATGAGCAACGGGGAGTTCGACTATGACCAGTATCTGATAGGTGACTATATGGATAGCACAGGCTGGCTTGCTCCCCCCGACAACTGGGATAACCTGAGAGATGGTTATGACACAAGGTATTTGCTCTCCTTTGGTCCGCTTACCATTCCTGCCGGCGATTCCGTCCCTGTGACGATTGCTTATATCGCTGGTGAAAACTTCCACACTGACCCGGCCAATGACCCGTCTGACAGGAACTGGTGGCGGAACTTTAATTTTGAGAGCCTCGCCTATGCCGCCAGATGGGCTGCTCTCGTCTACGACAACCCAAATACCGATTCACCTTTTGATGAAAACGGCGATTGCGAGATAGCCCTTATAGATAGCTTCTGGTCGGACTATTTTAACAAATATATTTATCGCTACGAGGGTATGGACGGTTTCGGTGGTGAGGATGTCGGCACTGATGGCCTCGGTCCCTGGAATGAGGGTTATTCTGGTCCTGATGCTGATGGGACGGAGAACAATGGCAAGCTTGACCCTGGTGAGGATACTTTCGGGGATCCGGGCAGGTTTGGCTACGGCAATGGCAAGCTCGAGCTTGGGGACGGTGTTCCCGATTACAAGGGACCTGTTCCTCCTCCATCCCCCGATTTCACATTCGAGACCACGAACAACTCTGTGAAGCTCATCTGGACGAGTGAGCCCGAGAATTTTGTTGACCCGCTCACTGGACTATCTGACTTTGAGGGCTACAGAATATATATGGCTGACAAGAACCTCGAGCCTTACTATACACTTATTGCATCGTTTGACAAGGTCGACTTTTTCCAGATGGACACGCTGACAGGGATTCTGCGTGACACTCTCACGGATGAGCCTGGAACGGATGTGGCACATATAGGGTCTATTGACAGCATTTATGTCCGTCAGCCCGCCGATTACAATGTCGGTATGCCAACCCCGGACTCGGTTGTTGTGGATGAGCATGGAGACACGACAAAATATTATTCTTACACCATTTCCAACTTGAGGACGGGCAAGGAAGTATACTTTGCCATCACCTCCTTTGATTATGGGCAGCCGTCGAAGAAGCTTTCTGCTCTGGAATCGAGCAAGACCTATTCTGCTAAAGGGGTAATAGTCAGAGGAGCTGCCGAGATATCGGATAAGGTTTATGTTGTTCCGAATCCGTATAAGATAAGCGAGAACTATGGTTCGAAGGAGGGGTTGTGGTGGGAAGGCGACCCGACGAGGGTCTGGAGCGAGTATCAGAGGAGGATAAGATTCTACAATCTTCCTGCCAAGTGCACCATCCGTATATACACCCTCGATGGTGACCTCGTGAAGGAGATAGAGCATGATGAATCGGTCTACGGGACGATGAACGGTGCCCACGACTGGGATATGATATCCGCAAACGAGCAGATAGTTGCATCAGGTATATATCTTTTCAGTGTCGAGGATAATGATGGTAGTATTCAGGTCGGCAAGTTTGTAATCATAAAGTAAGGAGGCAAGATAAATGAAACGGGCAATTTTGGGTGCTTGCTTGCTTCTGTTTCTGCCTGTTATGATTTTTGCACAGGCAAAGGTAGGCACATCGCAGGCTCAGTTTCTGGAGATAGGTCCCGGTGCTCGCTCATCCGGAATGGCAGGAGCATTTCTGGGTGTGGCAGATGACATAACGGCGATATATTATAACCCTGCCGGGCTTGCAAGGCTCACCGGTGCTGAGTTCGGAGCAGGGTATCTCAAGTATCCTGCCGGTATAAACTACAGTTATGCGGCAGCTGCTTATCCTGCGTTTGGTGGAGTGATTGGCTCGGCGTTCTACAATCTCGGCACAGACAAGATGCCTGTCAGGAACCCCTCTCATCCGGAGGGAACAGGGCAGACATTCTCAGCCAATGATATGGCTTGCGGAATGACATATTCTCGTATGCTCACCGACCGCTTCTCTGTCGGGATTACCGCCAAGTTCATCGGCGAATTCTATGAGGATGAGACAGCTTACGGTTGGGCTGTCGACATCGGAACATTCTATCAGACGCAGTTCAAAAGCCTCCGCCTCGGTATGATGCTTTCCAACTTCGGACCAGATATGAAATTCATCGAGCAGTCATATCCTATTCCGATGGCTTTTCAGTTTGGTATGGCAGCGGAGGTTTTGCAGGATGCGAACAACCGCCTGACCCTTTCGCTTCTGGGGCTGCACCCGAACGATAATCTCGAAAAGTTCGGTTTCGGTGTGGAGTATGCTTTCAGAGAGTATGCGTTCCTGCGTGCCGGATATAGATTGACAGGATATAGCTTTAAGGATATTGACAAGTACAACTCGGAGGGTTTTTCCTTTGGAGGGGGAATATCGGTTCCTGTTGCTATGAAGAAGGTATGTCTCGATTATGCTTACACCGATTTTGGTTCTCTGACCTCCCTTCACAGGGTTTCATTTGGCTTTAAATTCTAAATTTAAGGAAGGGTGAGAGATGAAGAAGATAGTTTTAATATTGGCGGTGGTATCGCTTATGGTGCTTGCTTTCGGAGGATGTGATACCGGTAAGAAGGGTAGTCTTAAACCGAACCTTCCGCCGGATGTGTTCTGGGCGAGCATCCCGCCGGATAGCTGCACATTCGGGGTAGCCCCTATCGTTGCCTGGTATGGCACAGACCGTGATGGTGAGGTCTGGTATTACCATTATGTAGATATCCCACTCACCGGACTCCCGAGAAGCGAATATGACGGCTATCGCTCAAATCCGCAGACTATTCCGGATACCCTCTGGACTACTGTCGAGGCAACATCAGACACTATCCTCCTCTCGCTTGAACCCACTGACACGATAACCGAACACAGCTTCTTTGTCAAGGCGGAGGATAACCTGGGCGCAGAAAGCGATATTATCTTCAGGACATTTTATCGCACTAATCAGCTTCCAACAGTTGTACTGGACAACTTCTACGAGGATTCTGAGACCCTGTTCTGCCTATCTGCTACCACCCCATACTGGGATGGGATAGTTCTTACCTGGCATGGTGAGGACCCGGATAACTCCATCTTCTTTGAGTACTACTGGTATATTGTGGATAGGGATGATCCATTGGATACGGTGAAGAGATGTGACGGCTGGACAAGGGATGAAAATGTTGTTCTGACCGATGTTCCAACAGGGAGCTATTTCTTCTATATAAAATGTCGTGATGATGCGTTCGCGGAGAGTATCTCACCTGATTCTACATACCTTAACATTGTTAAGCCTTACTATGACATAACCGATAGCACGGTTGACCCTACGACCATACCATTTAAGGTTTTGATAGTTGATGAGTCGAGCAGGGAAAGAGCGATATTTGACATTCCAAGCGAGGAGACGGTGAACGAGTTTTACACCGGGATATTTGATGAGCTTGTCTCTCGTGGGGTGGTTGATGAATATGGCTACTTTGAATGTCCTGACCCCGAGCACACCGACCTTTCCAAGTCGCTCCTCGCGCAGTATCCCTGTATTTACTGGCACAACGCCGACGCCTCCACCAAGCGTATCGGGACATATATGATGGCTCAGATTGAGAAATATCTTAACTCTGGTGGCTCGCTTCTCCTGGAGGGGAGAAAGCCTATTATAGACCTGTTTGGCAGTTCGACGGGTGCGACCTTTGCAATGAACTACCTTGGCGTCGACCAGTTCCATCGTGCAATCGAAACCTGGCAGAACTCGAGGGATGCCTATGCCTTTGCCTCTGCGGTTCCCTCTAATGAGGATTATTCTGAGCTGACTGTGAATGTTGCAATGGTGGACTCCGTTTTCCCGAACGATATCGTTGCGGGAATACCGGAGACAGACTTCATCGGGAGCTACGAGGGCACATCCGGCGGGGTTGAATATACGGAGATACTTTACAGGATAGCTGTTTCTCCCGAGGTAGCCTCCGATACTGCATACGCTGATGAGTATCAGTACTACAATAATAGGCCTATTGCTGTCAGGCACAGCTCGACCAACTTCCGAGCAGCGCTTTTCAACTTCTCGATGTTCTATATGGACAATTCGACAGGTGCTGTCACCGATGCTATTGCCACGACTCTCTCCTGGATAGAGGAGGGTATGAGGCGTGAGAGAACAGGAGAGGATTAAGTGTAACTATTCTGAGCAGAAAGGTATGTGATACACCAGCGGCTTGTATTCACGGGTCGCTGGTTTTTTTAAGCTATGAAACTTCTTCTACGAAAAGATGTCTTTTCCTGGGCTCTTTATGATTTCGCTAACACGATATACTCGATGAATGTCGTGTCGCTCTATTTCCCACTCTGGATAACATCAAATCTCGGCGGGAGTGACCTTGTTGTCAGCGTTGCAAACTCTGCTTCTATGCTCCTTGTTGCTTTGACTCTGCCCGTTATCGGCGTATTCTCAGATGCCTTAGGAAATCGGAAGGGGTATCTTTTCGGCTTCACATTATCCTGTGTTATAGCGGTTGCACTTATTGGCGTTCTGGCTTCTTTTTCTGTTCCTGTTTCTTCTGCCCTGCTTTTTGGAACGGTTTTATATATAGTTGCCAATTACTTATACAACGGGGGGCTTGTTTTTTACAATTCTCTTTTGCCGGGGCTCGTTGATTGGGGGAGAATTGGTAGGGTCAGCGGATTCGGGGTATCTCTCGGTTATCTCGGCTCGATATTCGGAATGCTCTTTGTTATGCCGTTCAACACAGGGACAATCTTTGGATATCCTCTCCCTGCCTGGCTTGCTGGTGGCAGAGAGAAAACATTTATCCCCACGGCGATACTTTTCCTGTTGTTCTCGCTCCCTATTTTTATCTTTGTCAAGGAGAAGAGGATTAAGAAGACCCCTCCTCGTGAGACGGTTTGGTCGGCGTTTGCGAAATTATGTGAAACCCTGAAGGATACGGCAGGCTATCCGGGTATAAGGCGTTTTCTCGTTGCAAAATTTTTCTATGATGATGCCATAGCAACCGCTATAATTTTTATGGCTGTGTATGCTGAGAAGGTTATGGGGCTTCCCGACCGTTCGAAGATAGCGTTTTTTGTTGTGGCGACCGTTGGTGCGGCGCTTGGTTCACTTTTTGGTGGTATCCTCGTTGACAGTTTCTCCCCGAAGAGGGTTCTGCGGGCGTCACTTGTTGGCTGGATTCTATGCCTTTTGGTGCTCGTTATAAGCAGAGATAGGTTCGTCTTCTGGATAATCGGAGCCTTCATAGGGACATTCCTCGGCTGGACCTGGACATCCGCCAGACCGCTTCTGCTCGAGCTCTCACCTCCGGAGACCGTTGCAAGGTTCTTCGGCTTGTACTCCTTTTCCGGTAAGCTCGCAGCCATTCTCGGTCCCCTCATCTGGGGGCTGATTGTGAAATTTTTGTCTCCGTATGGGGTTTTGTTTGCTTATCGGATTGCTGTTCTGTTTCTCGCTTTGATGATAGCAGTAGGTCTTCTCATCCTCGACCGCCTGAAACTTCCTAAAGTTTCTTCAGGGATAGCCGATAAATAGGATGAGTGTTAAGCGGGCGCTCATCTTCTTCTCCTTGGAAGAGAGAGGGATGGGAGAGATTCCCATCCCTCGATTATTAAGGAGTTCCTCAATATATCTTGACAATCTTACATTAGCTTGTTATTATAGAGAGCAAAGGAAGCAATATTATGCACAATTTAGTGGTTGCCTTTGTTCTCTTATTATTTTTACCTATGACCGGTTTTGCAGGGGTTTGGCTTGAAACTACGCAGGTGGATTTTGCAGATGGAGAGTGTGAGAAAAATCTTTATGCCTCGCACAGAGGAGATGGAGCAGTTGAGTTTGTCCCGAGATTTGATATAAATGGTGATGGCTATTTTGACCTCGTTGCTTGCGATGATTCCGGTCCTTATATTAGAATATTCTATGGAGGAGCAGGAGGCTTCTCGGCTTCTTCTATGGATAGCCTGCCCAGCCCAGGCGGGGGTGGCGTGGATATTGCGGATATAAACTGTGATGATTATCCTGACCTTATTGTTACGCATTATCGGGGAGGCAGGGTGTCCG
This sequence comes from candidate division Zixibacteria bacterium 4484_93, assembly GCA_002085385.1. Taxonomy (GTDB): domain Bacteria; phylum UBP14; class UBA6098; order 4484-93; family 4484-93; genus 4484-93. Next base: position 8,794 of record NATO01000001.1, on the reverse strand, counting down.
TATATTGGGGGAGTGGGTCAGGTTTCTCACCCTCGGCGAGGACTGACCTTACATCTGTTTCCGGGTCTGTAGAGAGTTGTATGCTTGCCGACCTGGATAAGGATGGCTACCTTGATATAGTTGCTGCCTGTCCGGGTAAGATATTCTGGGGCGATGCAACAGGTTATTCTGACAGTAGGAATACCCTTCTTGGTGGTGCGACCCCGCAGCACAATGTTGAGATTGCCGATTTTAACCGCGATGGGCTCCTCGATGTTATCCTTTGCAACAGAAACGCCTCATGGAACACAATCTATTACAATGACGGTGAGAGGTTCCTTCATCCAGATACACTTGCTCTCTCTTTTCTTGGGGATATTCCTCATGGTCTCTCCGTTGCTGACCTCGATGGGAACGGCTGGCTGGATATTGTTATGACGGGTCATGCCTCGATTCTGCAATCGTATATCTGGTATCAATATGATGGATATTTTCCGGTAGAGTCGTTGAAAGTGCTTGAGACAGGCTTCTCCTATGGTGGAAGTGCAACTGCCGACTTCAACTCCGATAAGTTCCTCGACATTCTCTTTCTATGCAGCAGTGGGACTGGGATACATTCGCATCCCTTGATATACTGGGGTAGTGATACAGGTTTTTACGATGCCTTAAGAACAGAGATAACGACCGTGCTGCCTCTGGCAAGTGGTGGGCTTGTGGCAGATTTCGACTTCGACCAATCGCTCGATATCTTCATAGATAATGCAGAATATTCTTCTTTCGATTATATCCTCTATGGCCCGGATTTCTCGAGGCGTGATACTGTTCCTGTGAATATGGACCATCATTCAATGACCAGAGAAATCGGTAATGTCTATAATAGGCATTATGAGGAGGAATATTTATCTTCAATCTTCGATGCAGGAACCGGAGCATCTTGGAGATATGCGGAATGGAACGCTTATTGCCCGGAAGGCGGTTTTGTTTTTCTTCTGCTGAGAGCAGGAGAAACCCCGGAGCCGGACTCCACCTGGACTCGCTGGTATCACCTGACAAGTGGTGAGGAGATAACCGATACAATCGTTGGGACTTATGCTCAATACAAGGCTCTCTTTGCATACACGAAGCCCGCATATCTTCCCATCCTCTATTCGGTTCGGCTGGAGTATGATTCTCTCGGTGTGGGTGAGACCGATGAGTTGGGGAATATTCATTTTTATTCTCTATGTGTATCTAACCTATCCGCAAGGATTGAGCTTTCGCATCCGACAATGTTTTCTATCTCCGTTCACAACATTCTTGGAGAGAAGCTATGGTCGCTTCCGGAGAGGTCGTGCTCTCCCGGTATTTATGAAATACCGCCTATACCGGTTCCATCTGGGGTTTATCTCTACAGATTCAGATTGGATGGCAGACTGCTTGTAAAGAGAAAGGTTGTATTGAGAGATTGAATATCCAGATAATCAGTCATTGTTATCCTGCATACGACGGTGATATTGCTGCTCCGTTCATACCTCCCTTTGCTAAGGTTCTCTCCTCCAGTGGTGTAGGAGTTAGCATTTTGACTCCAGCGCGGCATAGCTCGCCTGGGGACCCGAATGTTATCTGGTATCCCTGGCGTGCGATAGACAAGCCGCTTGGTAGGTTCAGGATGATAAGCCCGAAAGAGCTTCTGTCCCTTCGCTCTCTCATAGAAAATGGGGTCAACTGGGCAGCTCGTATTGGCAGCGAGAACAATATCGACCTGAACTTTGCCCTCTGGGCGTTTCCTTCTGGATATATCGCCTATCGTGTGAAGAAAAAACATAGCACGCCTTACGCTGTCTGGGCTCTCGGAAGCGACATATATGTCTATGGTCGGAAACCGATATTATCATCCATAGTAAAAACCGTTCTACGGAATGCAGATATTCTCTTTGCGGATGGTTTCGAGCTTGCCAGGCGCGTCGAGGAGATATCGGGGAAAGGTTGTCATTTTCTTCCGACGGGGAGAAATCTTCCAGATAACCTTGATATGCCTGCTCTGGATAAATCTCGACTGAACCTTTTATTTATTGGTAGATGGGAATCTATCAAGGGTGTGGATATCCTCGTTCGCTCGTTTGCCAATGCAGGGCTCAAGAATGCGTTTCTGCACATAGTTGGTGGTGGTTCCCTTGAGAAATGGCTTGTTGATTTCATCCGGGAGAATAATCTTTCAAATGAGGTTTTCCTCCACAAGAACATTCCGACAACATTACTCGTTGGTTTCTTGAGAAGTTGCGATTATCTTATTATTCCGTCCCGCTCGGAGTCCATACCGCTTGTTCTGTCTGAGGCTGCCAGGAATAATCTCCCTCTTGTTGTCTCCGATGTTGGCGATATGGGAATGCTCGTCGAAAAATACAGGGCGGGCTATGTCTTTCCAAGCGAGGATGAGGCATCACTTGTTCGCATATTACAACAACTTCCTCAGGCAAAAGGTGAGAAATTTTTACCCGGTCTTTCGATGCTCGCTGATATCCTCGACATCGAAAAGGGAGCGACGAGGTTTATCAAACGGGTATCTTCATTTTTGGAGGGTGAAAATGGCTGATATTTCCATTGAGATTGCAGGAATGAGGCTTGAGAACCCTTTTATTTTTGCATCGGGGATTTTTGGAAAGGAATACTCCGAGTTATATGACCTCTCTGACTGGGGTGCTATTACAACGAAATCTTTGACCTATCATCCTCGTGATGGCAATCCAGCACCGAGGATTGCTGAGACCCCCTGCGGTCTGCTGAACTCGATTGGTCTTGCCAATCCGGGTGTTATGCGCTTTGTCGAGGAGGAACTCCCCTTTCTCGACACCCTATCTACCAGGAAGATAGTAAGTATTGCTGGTGAGACCGAGGACGAGTTTGCAAAGATTATGGATGCTCTTTCCCCTTATGAGGGTAGTTTCGATGCTTATGAGCTCAATGTTTCCTGCCCCAATGTCTCGAGAGGTGGGATGGCATTTGGCACGAGCGCAGAGCTGACCCATTCTCTTGTAGCCAGGGTTCGCCTGTGCACGGACAAGCCTTTGATTGTTAAGCTTACCCCAAATGTTACAGACATTGTCGGGGTGGCGCAAGCTGCCTGCGATGCCGGAGCCGATGCAATATCTCTTATCAATACTATTGTTGGTATGGTGATTGACATTGAACATAGGAAGCCGCTTCTGGGAGATAGGTTTGGGGGTCTGTCCGGTCCTGCTGTGAAGCCTGTTGCTGTTGCCTGTGTATTCAAGGTAGCCTCCGCTATTTCCGTCCCGATAATAGGTGGAGGCGGCATCTCTTCCTGGCGGGATGGAGTGGAGTTTTTGATGGCAGGAGCAGATGCCATCTCTGTTGGCTCTGCCGTCTTTGCGAACCCCACAATTATAAATGAATTGACGGATAAACTTTCATCTTTCATCGATAGAGGGGAGTTCACCTCTGTTCGGGATATTGTCGGGGTTGCCAGAGGTTAGCGGATGAAGAAAACAGCCTTCTTGCTTTTGCTTCTTGTCTGCGGTTGTTCGACCTCTCCGAGATACACGAGACCTGTTATAATCTTTCCCGCCGGGTATGTTCAGAAGGGGATAGCCTCGTATTATGCAGGGGAGTTCCATGGCAAGAAGACCTCTTCCGGTGAGATATTCGATATGAACGGTCTGACCTGTGCCCACAGGATGCTACCACTCGGGACTATTATTCGGGTTGTCAACCTTGAGAATGGCAGGAGTATTGTTCTTCGTGTTAACGATAGAGGACCATTCAAGCGAGGGAGGATATTGGATGTCTCCCGTGAGGGGGCTCGTCGTCTCGGCTTCCTTGAGAAAGGAACGGCACTTGTCTCTATTGAGGTTCTGAGGTATCCTGAGGGTTATTAGTGCTGATGGTCAGGTTCACTGAGCTTCCGGCGTATGTTCTTGTTCCTGGTTCAGGGCTCTGGCGATACACGGTCTGCGGCTCGACAGCAACGGTGAAATGATATTTAATCTCGCCTATTTTAAGTCTGTTCTTTTTGGCAAGTTTTTTTGCCTCATCCAGCGATAGCCCGAGAAATGTCGGAGTGCTCACATACGCTCGGCTTCCACCACTTATATATAATGTCACCTTTCCACCGATGGGAATATTTTCCCCGCCAGGTGGGTCGGTTCTCACAATATTCCCCTCGGGAATGCTCTTCTCCTCTATGAATATCGTGTCCCCGATAGTGAGTTTCTTCTCCTCGATAATGAATTTTGCCTGCCGGAAGGAGTATCCTTTGAGTTCCGGTATGGTTATATTCTGGCTGCCGAGGCTCACGGTGAGTTTTATCTCTTTTCCTCTCTTTACCGTTAAGTTCCCTCTCGGTATCTGGAATATCACTGTCCCTTCAGGGAACTTGGAGCTATATTCTTCTCTGTATTTTCTCACCCTGAGTTTTTTCCCCTCGAGAATGTTTTTTGCCTCCTCGAACTCCATCCCTACAACCGGTGGAACGAGGATATCAGCATTGTGCTGAACGACAACCCTCATCACCAGTTTGTCGAACACCAGAAACCCGAGTGCAATTCCCAAGATACCGGTCGCAGTGTAAATGAGAGGATTGAGGAACCGCCTACTCATACGAGATTTCTCCGGAGAATAGTTGCTTCTTCCCGTTCTCATCGACAATGATAAGCGCTCCTGTCTCACTTATATCGTGGAACAGGTGGACCGTTTTCTCTTGCCCTATCTTCGGATAGATGATATCGTGCCATCTCGGGCAGAGCGAGAGCCATCTGTCTCTGAAGTATGAAAACCCCTTGTTCTTGTAAATAACAAGGTTTTTGTCAATCCCCTGGATGAGGTTGAGCAGGGCATCGGTTATATCGAATTTTTTACCTGTTTCTATGAAAAGCGAGGTTGCTCTCTCTTTTATCTCCTCGGGGAGTGCAGTCTGTTCTGTGTTGATATTCACTCCGACGCCGCAGACAAGATTATCGCCCACCAGTTCTGCTAGCACTCCGCCTATTTTCTTGTCATTAACGAGAATATCATTGGGCCACTTGAGGTTCGGCTTAATCCCTGTAAGATACTGAAGGCTATTTGCCACAGAGTAAGCTATTACAAGCGTCAGGGGAGCGATGTCTCTTTTGAACCGCTTGATGAGGAACGAGAGATAGATTCCGCCCCTTGGAGATACCCATTTCCTTTTGAACCTGCCATATCCCTTTGTCTGGATGTTTGCTACGGCTATCGTTCCCGATGAGACTTCGCCCCTTGTCAGAGCGTCTTTCAGGAAGCTGCTTGTGGATTCTACGACCTCGCGGATTATGATGTTCTTCCCGATGAGCCGCGACTTCGGTGCCTTGATTATCTTCTCTGTGTTGTAAATGTTACTACTCATAAACCCTCTCCACTTCGAGTGACATATCCAGCCCGTTTGCACTATGGGTTAACGCCCCAACAGAGATATACTCGATACCCGTTCTGGCAAACTCCTCTATATTGTCGAGCTTCACCCCCCCGGATAGCTCGAAATCCACATCGATACCCATTTCTTTTCTCATTCCTACTGCTTCTCTAACCATACGAGGAGTGAAGTTATCGAGCATAATCCTATCAAATCTATGTGGAAGCACCTTCTTGAGTTCATCGAGGGATGACACCTCTATCTCGACCTTCGTTTCAATGGATTTCCTTTTATTCTCCAAAATCTTCAGGATGTTGTCTATTCCACCTGCTATTTTTATGTGGTTATCCTTTATAAGCATCATATCGAAGAGTCCCATTCGATGATTTTCTGCTCCACCGTCTTTTGTTGCCTTCTTTTCTGCTTCTCGCATACCGGGTGTGGTTTTTCTCGTATCCAGTATCCTTGTTCCGTTCACCTTTTCAGCGAACCTCGATGTCAGGGTGGCAACCCCTGATAGATGGGAGAGTATATTCAGTATAGTTCTCTCGCAGGCAAGTATAATCCTTGCATCACCTGCTATTCGGCAGATGACTTCTCGTGGCTTGACTTTCTCAGCATTCTTTTTGAGAACGGTCACATCGGGCTTTTGGTAGTACCTTTCGGGGTAGATTTCTATGAGCCTCTCGAATGTTTTATCGATAGTTTCGAGCCCAGACAATACCCCTTCTTCCTTTGCTACAATAATTGCGTCTATCCTCCTTTTGCCGATGAGTGTATCGCTCGTGATATCCCCTTTTCCTCTTAGGTCTTCCATAAGGGCAGCTGTTATGAAGTCGGGATGTTTTACCATCTCATAAGTCCCAGTATTTTGACCCTCGTCTCCATTGCCTTATATGATACATCGAACCTGTCTGCGAGGATGGAGATACGACACTGCGGATTAGTTTCATACTGTTTCCAGAGTTTCTTGACAGTCACAATCGGCATCAGGAGCTCCGATGCGAAGGCGTTTGCAGCTCGTTCCATCTTCCGGTTCTTTCCGTGGAAGTATGTTCCCTGTGAGCGGTGTGGCATAATGATATGTCCAAGCTCATGCGCTATGGTGAACCGCCTCTGCTTGTCTGACAGGTGAGATGAGACGACGATAAGCTTGTATTCCGGTGACTTGAAGGTTACTCCGTCCAGCCCGATGAAATCATCCTCCTTAATCTCGACATCCAGCTTCTTGCAGAGCTTGTAAATCTCTATTGGTGGATTGTCGATGTCGATGTGTTTATACAGGCTCCTGGCGTAATCGACAGGCCTCAACTTTTCTTCTCCCTCATCTTCTTGAAATATTTTGCCCAGTGCAGGACCTTTTTCCTGTCGGTGGCTGAGAGCTTGTTCTTGCGGAAGAACAGATGAATATCCCTTTCGAGGGCTTCAGAAGAATTGTTATCTTTTGCCATCGTTTATCTCGCCAGAATTATTGTCCCGTTGCAAATCACCTTATCCTGTACCTCGATGACATAGATATATATTCCTTGCGGAACCCTTTTGCCCGATGTGTCTTTTCCGTCCCAGGAGCGCAGATTGAATTCCCTAAAGTCGGACACAGGAGGCACTGTTTTCTGATATACGAGTGTATTGCGGATGTCGAATATCGAGAGGGTTGCCTCCTCGCTGAACATAAACGGGTAATCGAACACGGTGATATCGTTGTAGCCATCGGAGTTCGGGGTAAATGGGTTCGGATGCACATAGCAGGAGACATCCGGCTCGACCCAGAAGAGCCAGTCGAACTCTCCTATGTTTGGCTCACAGTAGTCGGGGCTGTCTTTAGCCTGTAGGGAGATAAACACCGTGTCCCCCTGAATGAATTCAACGCCGAATGTCCCCGGTGAAAAGATGAGTTCACCGCCGTTTCCGTTTGGAATGTATCCCAATCCATCGGAGAGACAATATTCTATCCCAGAGATGCCGAGTATTATGCTTTCCGGGTCAACACCCGATAGATTATCATCGAGTGTTATATGAATACTTGCTTCCCGGTTTCTTATCATCGAACTGTTCTCTGGCGCCGTTAGAATCGCTGTCGGAGGCTCCGTGTCGACCGCAAACTGCCAGATAACGGGCGTTCTCATCGGATTGCCGAGATTATCGTGCGCCGATGTAAGTGCGACATTCACCGTCTGGTTATTTGTGAAGATAGGCTCTGCTGGCGTGAAGAAGAGGGTATCGTTTCTGAATTCAAGCTGTGTGGAATCGATTGTGTAAGCTCTCCCTTCGACCTCGAGTGTTATCGTCGCCGGGTTCACCCCCTCGGGGTCTGTGATGAGCATTATTATTCGCTGGTCGTCGCAGGCTGTTATTGTATTTGGTAGTGGCTCGACTATTGTTGCCACAGGTCCTGTCAGTATCCGGACCGATGAATCGGTGAAAGACGAGGTCATATCAGAGCAGTTGACAAAATCTATATCGGCATCCCTTGCTATCACTCGATAGACAAAGTTTGAGCTCTCAGGCTGGGCAGGTATTGGGTTCTCCGTGCGAAAGCGGATGGTTGTGAGAGTCGACTCGAACGCGAAATTGCTCTTCTTTTTTGCTTCCCTCATTGTCAGAGGCGCCATATTGACAATCCCTGAGAAATCCTCCGGTCCAACCGTTCCATCGTTATCCCAGATGAGATATACGACAGAGTCCGGGCAGAACCCTCCTGTGAAAACATCCGATGTGTCGGCTATATCGCATTCGATATAGAACGCCGAGTCGTTCGACCAGAAGTCCGGCGAGAAATTGGAGATTATAGGTCCTGTTGTGTCGTCATCGAGGATTGTGAAGCTAAATGAATTCGGCAACTGTATCGGATTTGGCTCGCAGTAGTCGGGTTCGTTGTCGGTGGCAAACACCCTGACGGTGATTGTTGCGAACTCAGGGAAGTATATCCCTGATGTGAGTTCTGGCTCTGTTATCGGGTCGTATGCTATACCGAGGCTTGACTCGTCGACGAGCTCCGGATGGAATGCAAGCGTCTCTCCGTCCCATTCAAATGCAGGTGGCATGATATCGAGTCGAACGGTCCCTGACATCTTGTAGACTCCGTCAATCTCGATGTATATGCTCGATGAATCGACTCCCAGAATGTTATCTGTAAGCGTCAGTGATAATGTCGGCTGCCAGTTATGGATATCCCCCGTTGGTGAGAAATCGTCTGCCACAGGGCCGGATAGGTCGAGAATAAATACCCATTCGATAGGCGCTCTCTCTAACGGGTTGCCGAGCATATCCTCTGCACGGATTAGTGCGATATGCACCGTATCGTTGTCGCTCCAGTAGCCCACAGGTGGCGTGAATATCAATGTGTCCCTGATAAATGTAAGCTCATCGTCGGCAACGCTGAATGTATCGGAGTTTATAACGAGCCGAATGCTCATTCCGTTGACCCCATTGGAATCTGTGATGCTCATT
>NATO01000045.1 GCA_002085385.1 candidate division Zixibacteria bacterium 4484_93 | reverse complement strand
CAGGGCAGCAAACCCCGAAAACCACTATCGGATTCTGACTGTTCCAAGGAAGGACGATGCCCTCTGGTTCGACGACCTTGTTTAGTCGGGCAGTTCTACCTTTATATGTACACCACCGACCAAGCTTGCCACAAGATTGAACAGTAAAGCTCCAATGGCAGTTACAATTGTCATCCAGATGGCATAGAAAATTCCATACAGGATACCGATCAAGACCCCACCATACGCCCCCACACCGAAACCGAGCAGGGGCAAAAATGGCAATTCTTCCCCACCACTGAACCCAAGCATCCCCAGTATCCAGCCAAAGATAAGCCCATACAGGATACCGAGGATAATACCAACTATAATGTAGATGATAAATACAACCTTCATAACGGATAAGACATCGAGAGACCTCAACTCAACCTTTTTCATAAAAACCTCCCCTTTCGTCTATCGAGTAGTTATGCTCCTCGCAATGACAGTATTCTCACATTGTAAGTATAATAAAAGTGATTGATAAAGCAACCGCCAGAATGTCGAGTCTCCCGAAGGAGAGCCGATAGAGATGCGTCCTCTCCCCGAATGTTCTGTATCCCCTTGCGGCTATTGCGTAAGCTAATGTCTCGGCATGGTGGAAGCTCATCACAATCAGTGGAACAATCACAGATGGGAGCATCCCAGCTCGCTCTGCCATCCCACCGTGGAAATGAGCACCACGACAGAGTTGAGCGTTGTAGATGCGCCTGCCATCCTCGAGCATCGTCGGGATAAAGCGCATCGCTATCATAAGCATAAGCGAGAAATCACGCACGGGCAGTCCAAGCCTTGTAAGTGGAGAGAGAAGATTTTCGACACCATCGGCGAGCTCGACAGGGGAGGTCGTCAGGATGAACACGGTCGATGCAAGAACAAGATTGGCAAGCCGCACAGAATAGATTATTCCTCTTACAAATCCAGTGAAACCAAGATGGAATATCCAGAAGTCGATAATTGCTCCCTTTTTTGTGAAAATCAGGTGAAAAAGAATAGTCAGGAGGAAAAAGAACGAAAACCCGAAGAGGGTCCTTGCGCTCTGCTTTAGACCTATCCCGGCGCAGGATGAAAGGAGGAAAAAAAGCAGGAGAAACAGTATATTTACTATAATCCCTTTGCTCGAGATGACAACGATGCTTGTCGCCAGAAGAAGGACGAGCTTTGCCCTCGGGTCGACACGATGGACGGGAGAATCTGCGTTTATGTATCTACCGAAGGTCATATTATGGTTTTAGATGTGCCGAGCCTTACCATCCACGGCAAGTGCTGCCTCCCCCAGCGCCTCCGAGTATGTCGGATGAGCAAATATCGTCTCCTGGATAGATGTAAGCTTCATCCCGTTCCGAACGGCAACGGAGAATGCCGCCAGCATCTCACCGGCTCCTTCTCCTATTGCGTGTATCCCCAGTATGTTGTCGTTTTTGTCCACTATCAGCTTGACAAACCCTTCCCTCTTTCCCTCCGCCATTGCCCTACCGAGTGCCGAATACGGGAAGCGACCAACCCTTATTCCATCCCCCGCAATCTCTCTCGCTCTTTCCTCCGATAATCCAGCAGTTCCTATCTCAAGGGTGGAGAATATGGCAGAAGGGATACCCGTGTAGTCCACCGCTTCATTTGCACCCAAGGCATTTCTGACGGCGAGTTCACCCTCATAATACGCTATATGGGCAAGTAATGCCCCTCCGATGATGTCCCCTGCCGCAAAGAAGCGAGGATTACTTGTGGCAAGATAGTTATTGACCAGAATTCTGTTCTTTTCCTGTTCTATTCCGAGCCTCTTCATACCCTCGGGGAAGCTCGCTTCTCTGCCTGTTGCAACAAGCAGCTGCTCGAACGACAAAGATTCCTCTTCACCATTTTCCACTCTGAAACGCAGCCTGAAGAGCTCATCCTTCTCCACGCGGCTTATGTGGCAGGATGTGTAGATTTTCACCCCATCCTTCTGTAGCGCTCTTTTGAGTGTTGAGCTTATCTCCCTGTCCATACCGGGAAGGATATCGGGCATAATCTCGAAGATTGTCACAGGCACTCCAAATGCACTGAATATATGGGCAAACTCCACACCGACAACGCCTGCCCCGATTATTGCAATGGAGTGTGGGAGAGCCCTTGTATTCAGAGCCTCCCTGTTCGTCCAGTAGTCCGTTTCAGAAAGCCCTGGTATGGGTGGAGCAGATGCCTCTGTTCCTGTCGCTATTATCACACTGTCGAACGAGAGGTTCTCTCCGTTGACGAGGATGTTTGCGGGTGGAAGAAGTTTTCCCTCCCCGCGATAGATTGCTACTTTTCTTTTCCTTGCAAGTGAGCCGACCCCGGCTGTCAGGAGTCTGACCACCCTTTCTTTTCTTGCGAACAGCTTTTCCCAATTTATATCCGGGGAGCTTGCCTCGAACCCGAACTCAGCCGATTTGTTGAACAGTTTTCTGATTCTTGCTGCTTTCACATACGCTTTAGTCGGTATGCAGCCCTCGTTCAAGCAGACCCCACCGAGCTGCTCCCTCTTCTCGATGATTGCGACCTCGCACCCCGTTCGAGCTGCCGCAAACGCCGCAGAATACCCAGCTGGACCACCTCCCAGTATTCCGAGCTTCACTTTGTCCCCCTCTTTTCAGTTCAATTCTCAGATAAATATAGTTCACTGATGTGCAAAATCAACATAGAAAGTATGGTCAAAAGTTGATTTTCGATAAAAATTCTATATATTAAATTATATAAGGGGGGCAAAATGGAAACTTTTGGAGAGCGTATCAGGCGGCTCCGCGGAAAGAAAGGCATCAGTCAGCGTGCGCTGGCAAAAGCTGTAAATGTCTCACCGGGGCTTATTTCCTTCGTAGAACGTGATAAAAACCGTCCAAGCATCGATGTTGTACTGAGGATGGCGAATTTTTTCGGCACCACGACTGACTATCTTATAACAGGCAAGGAACCAGGGGATGATGCCCGCTCGAGCGCCGTTGCCAAGCAGGTTATCGAACAACTCGAGAGGGACAAAAGCTTCTCATTTACTAGGAATTTTTATACAGAAATATCTGCCGAAAAACTCAAGCTCCTCGAGCAGTACCAGTTCTTCGACCTGCTGAGAAAGATATCCGCGTTTAACCTCAAGGTTGTCCTTAAGATAATGAAGAGCATAGTCTGATTTTCTCTTGACTTTGCCTGAAATCTTATTAGATTTGTTCCATTGATAGGGGGGATTATGCCTTGGTATGATAACATTCGTATAGGTGGTTTCAACAAGGGTGCAAAGAAAAAGGATATCCCTGATGGATTGTGGCTTAAGTGCAATGGATGCGGGGAGATTGTCTACCGCAAGGAGCTTGAGAAGAACCTGTTTGTCTGCTCGAAATGCGGGTATCATTTAAGGATAACGAGCTGGGATTACATATCTATTCTTTGTGATGAGGGGAGTTTTCAGGAGCTTGACACAGAGATTTTCCCAGAGGACCCGCTCGGTTTCCGCGATTCCAAGCCATACACTGTTCGTCTGAAGAATGCTCAGGCAAAATCGGGACTCACTGAAGCTGTTATTTGTGGGATAGGAGAAATAGACAAGGTTCCCATCTCCCTCGCCGTTATGGACTTTCGCTTTATCGGTGGAAGTATGGGTTCTGTCGTTGGTGAGAAGATAACCCGCTCGATAGAACGAGCGATAGAGAAAAAGATTCCGCTTGTCATTGTCTCCGCCTCCGGCGGTGCAAGAATGCAGGAGGGGATACTCTCCCTTATGCAGATGGTAAAGACCGCCGGGACTCTCACCAGGCTGAAAGAGGCAGGGCTTCCGTATATATCTGTTCTCACCAACCCGACGACCGCCGGTGTTATGGCATCTTATGCATCGCTGGGTGATGTGATCGTTGCCGAGCCGAAAGCACTCCTGGGGTTTGCTGGACCGAGGGTTATCCAGCAGACGATAGGAGAGGAACTGCCGAAGGGGTTCCAGTCATCGGAGTTCTTCCTCGAGCATGGGTTCGTCGATGTTATAGTCCCTCGGGGCAAGCTTAAAAAGACCATCTCAACCCTGCTCGGCTACCTCTATTCGGGTTAATCTTTCCGCTTGCATTTTTCGCCCCCGATATTATCTTCTTCAACTTGCTGGGGGCAAGCAAATGTTCAAAAAGAGTGTACTGCCCAGCGGAGTGAGGCTCATAACCGAGCCTATCGCTGGATTTAAGGGAGCTTACCTTGGCTTCCTCGTTGGCTCTGGCTCTCGTGATGACCCACCGGGTATGCGTGGAGCATCACACTTCATCGAGCATATGCTCTTCAAGGGGACAAAGACGAGAAGCTCTCGTGAGCTCTCCGCTGAGGTGGAGAACCTCGGTGGTAGCCTCGAGGCTTACACGACGAGGGAGAGCGTCTCTTATTCAGGAGTGATACTCGGAAAATATATTGCCACAGCCTTAGATATCCTGACGGATATGTTCACCAACTCTATTTTTGAGCCATCACAGATGGAACTGGAGAGAAAGGTTATACTTGAAGAGGTGGATGAACTGTTTGAGGTCCCGTCGCAGGTGGGGGCAATGCTCTTCCTCGAGAAGCTGTATGAGAAGAACCCTCTCGGAGATGAGATACTTGGCAAAAGGGAGAATGTTGAGGCGATAACAAGGGAGAACTTGATTAAGTTTGTTGACTCACACTACACAGCGGATAATCTTATTGTTGCTGCTGTTGGGGATGTTGAGCATAACTTTGTCTTAAGCTTCATCCAGAGGAATTTGTGCCTCCCTTCAACAGGGAAAAGGACGAGAAGGGAAAAACCTGATTTTCTCAACATCGGAACCGTCTTCTACAAGCCGCAGAAAAACCAGCAGGTGCATATATTCCTCGGTGCTCCGCTTTTTGCCTACAACGATAAGAGACGCTATGCAGTGGCTCTCTTCAATGAGATATTCGGTGGCGGCAGCACGAGCATCCTGTTCCAGAAAATCCGCGAGGAGGAGGGGCTTGCATACTCGGTCTATTCTTATGCTGAGTTCTTCACCGACACAGGTTTTTTCCTCGCCTATGCCGCAGTCAGTCCAGAAAATACCGACAGAGCAATATCACTTATACTCACCGAGCTTGAGGCTGTATCGAGAAAACCATTTTCTGCCGATGTTGTCGGGATAGCCAGGCAGAAAATAGAGGGAAGGCTTATGTTAGAGATGGAAAACCCATCTTTTCGGATGGCAAGACTCATCGAGAATGAGTTGATGCTCGGAAGGAGGGTTCCTCTGTCGGAGACACTCGAAATGCTCGGCTCGACTACGGCAGAGGATATCCTCGGCACTGCCCGTGAATTCTTGTCCCCTGAACATCTTATGATGCTCGTATGGGGGGCAAAACCTGCCCCCATAAACGGTTTCAAACTGGAGGAGATAGCCTGATTATGGGGATAAATGTCAGGATAAAGCTTCTCCGTCCTGGAGCATCCATTCCTGTGAGGGTAACAGGTGGCTCGTCGGGATACGATATTACATCCGGGAGCATTAAACCGGTTGTTGTTCCGACAGGTGGGTATGCAGTTGTCCCGACAGGATTTGCTCTCGAGATACCACAGGGTTTCGAGGCTCAGATTCGACCGAGAAGCGGGCTTGCTGCAAGATATGGAATAGGGATATTAAACTCGCCCGGAACAATCGATTCTGACTACCGAGGGGAGGTTCTCGTTATACTTTTCAACATCGGGAAAGAGAAGTTTGTTGTCCGTCAGGGGGAGAGGATTGCACAGATGGTCTTCTCCGGGTGTGAGGATGTGACATTCGAGGTGACAGAGAGCTTATCCGACAGCCAAAGGGGGGAAGGTGGGCTCGGGCACACAGGGAGATAGGCTTCTCCCTATACTGACATACCACAAGATAGACCCGAGAGTTGAGCGGTTCGGTTTCACAAGGCTATCACCCCACCGCTTCAAGAGAACGCTTGAGATTGTGAATAAAAAATGCCCTTTTTCTGTCTCTTCTGTGGATGAACTCGTTGAGAACCCGTTTGCAAAGGGGAAAGTGGCTCTCTTATTCGATGACGCCTACGAGGATTTTGAACATTATGCCTATCCAGTTCTCGATGAGTTCGGGTATCGGGCTTTTCTCTTTGTCATAACGGATTTTATCGGCAAAGAGAATTCTTGGGACCTGCCGAGCCTGAGGGGGTTTCCTCACCTCGGACGGGCATCTATCTCTTCGCTATCGAATTCTGGCATTGTCATAGGCTCACACACGAGAAGTCATAGGGTTCTTTCTTCGCTTTCTGCTTGTGAGATACGCAATGAACTCAGCTACTCCAAAAAACTCTTGGAGGACATAACAGGAAAGCCTGTCGAGGCGGTTTCCTATCCGTTCGGCGACTGGGATGAGCGTGTTATCGATATTGCAACCGAAACAGGGTATAAGGTCGGTTTTTCCATTACAAGGGGGATGCTCCCTTTTTCAGCTCTCGCACTTCGCTCGATGTGTGTCTATTCCTTCGATACGGATAGAAACATCAGGAAAAAACTCGAGAGAGATACCCTAGAGCTTGCCCGACTCCGTATAATGAATCTCGGCTCCGAGCTAACGAAGATATACAAGAAACGCCTGCGGTATTGAAAAACGAAATGTCATTGCGAGGAGCATAAATCAGCATGCCAAAGTTTGCCATCAAACTCGTCTATCTCGGGAGAGGGTTTCACGGCTGGCAGAAGCAACCAAAACTGAGGACCGTTCAAGGCGAGCTGGAGTCATCGCTGGAGAGGCTATTCAACCTGCAAATAAAGGTCGTAGGTGCCTCGAGGACCGATGCAGGTGTGTCTGCCGAGGGGCAGGTGGCAAGCTTCTCGATACCGAGAGGTGACTTCACACCCAAAAGGCTCTCCTCTGTGCTCGAATCGTTCCTGCCAAAGGATATTCATATAGTAGATGCTGTCGTCGTCCCGGACAGTTTCTCTGCGAGGTTCTCTGCATACGGGAAGCTGTATATTTACACCCTCGCAAGCCACAGGATGCCGCTTGACCCGGCGGTGCAACCCGTCAGACTGACCAATAAACTAAACCTCTCACTCATTCCCAGGATAAAGCGTGCCTTCATCGGTGAACATAACTTCAGCGCATTTTCAAAGAGTTCCTCCACCGAAAAGGATAGCACCCGCCTGATATTCCATTTCGACATAATCCCGCAGGGAGAGCTGCTTCGCCTCGTCGTTGTCGGGGAAAGTTTCCTGCAATATATGGTAAGGGGGATAGCAGGCGCCACTCTCGCCTGCCTGCAGGGGCACATCTCACCGGAGAACATCTCGGAGATGCTCACAACAGGAAAGAGGTCATACCATTTCAGAACATTGCCACCGGAGGGGCTTCTCCTGAAAAAGGTGTTCTACTCGAGGGAGAAACTCGCATCCATAGTCAACTGGCTCAAACAGAACCCCACAGTCGACCGGAGACTCGACGAGATGCTTGCCGGTATATAGTTAAGATTTCACTTGATAAAACTGGAAAAATTGCTTTAATTGTGAATGATGAAATAATAAGGAGGATATATGAAGAAGCTATTGGTCCCTATCCTTGGACTGATATTTATCTTTCTTGCTTGCTCAAAGGAGACGACTCCCCCTGAGGAACCGACGGAGCCATCCGCACCGCAGAACCTGATAGCAAGCGAAGGAGACCTCTGCGTCACACTCTCTTGGGAACCGTCAGGGAGCGAAGGTGAAGAAAACTTTGCAGGCTATTTTATTTTCATAGCAAACCATTCCATTACTGGGCTCTCCAGCTTCTCGGAGCTCCTGCCATATCTTGGAAACGACACACCCATCGACAGCACATCTTACCGGATAGAGAACCTTATCGAGGATTCGACCTATTTTGTGCATATAAGGGCAGCCACCAACGAGGGCGGAGGCTATCTCCTCTCCGACCCAACAGAGGAGAGTTCATTCACAGCAAGGATACTACTACCTGCCCCGGAAGGTATCGGCTTCGAGGCAGGTGAAGAGGCGATAACGGTCTCCTGGCAGCATTGTCCGAAGGACACACTTGCCGACTTCGCCGGTTATTTCCTCTATCTTTCCACACGCTCATTTGAACTAATCGATGAGGACTCACTTGCCATATTGAGGTATAACGCGGTTCCTACCTCGGATACAGCTGCCACCGTAGCAGAGCTTTCCGAGGGGGTAATATACTATTTCGCCGTTTCCTCGGTTCGGAACAAAAACGGGGAGTACAGGGAAAGCGAGCTATCGGAGGAGGTCGATGCGGCAGTTGTCCGACTGGGAGATGGAACAATCTATGAGTATTTCTCAGGCGGTGAATCGGGCTTCGATTTCTCGGACGGGATGCCTCTTTTAATGACATCGGAGAACGCAAATTTCGTCGATATATATCTTGGAACAGTTGCCGAGAACGACTCCGCCGGACTCCTCTGTCTGAAAAGCCCGCATCTCGTCTCCGACCCGTCTCCTGTCTGGAATTCTGTTATCTCCCGCATCAAGGTGCTGGGCGACGGTGCATTCTCAGATTACACCGAAACGGACGATTACGGCTGGAACACCGAAGAGATGGAGGTTGTCTTAGCTGGGAGAACCTACTGTGTGAAGACGCCTGATAACCATTTTGTCAAGCTCGCTGTCACGGGAACCTACGGGCTCTTCCCTGAGCGATACATAACATTCAGGTATTCGTATCAACCGGTCATCAACTATGGGAAATTTTAGAATGAGAAAAAAGGAAAAACTCGTCGATTTCAAGAATGTGTTCATTCCGCTTCTTGTCTCCTATCCATTCTTTCTGTATATCTTCATTCCACCCTTCGACAAGATACTTCTACCAATTCATTTTGTTGTATTCTACCTGACGATACTTCTGGGTAGGTTCTATGGGTTGCTGGCTGCTCTGGTTCTGCCGATTCTGTGCAACATTATGTATAACCTCCCGATGACCAATATCCT
>NATO01000044.1 GCA_002085385.1 candidate division Zixibacteria bacterium 4484_93 | reverse complement strand
AGTTTGACTGACACTCTGCCCCTCATTGACCCATGTCCAGCTGCAGATTTTTTTTGTTCTATTCGCCCAGTCGCTACACCTATCGTTGCACGGGAGTGTATGTGATACATCATGGTTATCACAATAACCCGATGAGTAATAAGGGAAACAAGCCTCGTCAGGTGTGCCTGCATCGCGGAGGTAATCGCTCGCAAGGTCAGTGTAGCCACCGCAACAGGCGTAGCAATCACTTTCGCAGGAGACAACAAACTGCTCAGAGAGGTCAAGCGTTGTTCTCATCCCCGGCTTATTAAGCCCTATCAGTATCTGCGATTCCTCTGTGCCGACAACAGAGAACGCCCAGCAGGAGCCACAATCTCCCTGGTCTCTGATAGGGGTAACCCAGTTGTGACCATCCTTGTTCCGCCAATCAAGAGATGCCTTCGGCGGAGGACCTTCAAGAATATGCGGTCTGCCACGAACCTCATGAACCCTTGCACCCGTTAAACGCAATCGCCTTTCCTCATCCAGCATAAACGGGGCTGTCAAATCCGCTGTCCACTGCGCACCGGTCGCAATTATGTTTGCTCTTATCCTGCGAAGCTCGGCAAAACGCATAAACACAAACTTAACAAGCGAATCGGGAGGAGAATATTCTCCTTTCACCCTGAAGCGTGGCTCACCTTTCTTTATCTCATAAGAAATTATATTCCCTTCAATATTGCGAACGGTATCCTTGCCGGATATACCCTCGGTGAACACGATAAATTTATATTTACCTGTGATGGGGAGATTTCTGTATAAACGGTCTCGCTCGATGAGAAGTTCACCTGCCTTTATATCCTCAGGTGAGAAACGGGCGAGATACTCACCATCGAGATAAACACAGCCTATCGGCTCGGAGAGAGAATAAGAGGTAAAACTTATACTGACAGAGTCGGCCTCATCCAGAATACCTATTTCAGCATAGAGAACACTAACACAAAGAATGAGTGAAAAAACTATAAGAGCAGACAACCGATGCAAATACATCACCCCTCCCAAATCCACACACCGGCATATCGGGAAATAGCTTTTTGGTAAAAACATAATCGATTTCCTGATAAAATCAAGATTTTATTTAGAAAAATTTTTTGCAATTTTCCACTAAAGAAATATAATAAACATTAGGAATAGTCATATAGCAAGGAGGCAAGCAATGAAAAAATATACTATCTTTTTTGTGGTTCTTCTCATCGCCTTTCCAGTTTTCGCCCAGGAGCACTGCACCGATTCACTCTGGGCGGAGGTATCTGCCGATACAGTAACCATCCACCACGACGGGGCATACTACAATTGCTGCACATCTATCGAATACGAACTCCGCCAGCTTCCGGGGGATACGCTCGTTGTATCCGAGTTCGAGACGGGAACACCCTGCTTCTGTATGTGCTGCTTCAACCTGTTCCTAAGGCTTGCAGGGTTCCAGCCTGGACTATACTTCATCCGTGTTGTCAACAGGGACACAGGAGAGCTCTTCGGGACGGTTCCCGTGATTGTGCGAGGCAGAAAGAGCAAATCGGACATCCGGTTTGTCAGTTCATACCAGAGCGACTGCCTGCCGATGTCCATTGAGGAACCAGAGAAGAAAGGGTTGACCCCGTTTCTGTCCGTATCACCCAATCCGTTCAACACGGAGGCAACGGTGACCATTATGATACCCGATGAGGCAGAATGCGTTGTAACAGTCAGCGACATCCTTGGCTACACGGTGGATACACTTTTCTCCGGCAGGGCATCGGAGGGTAAGCTCTCGTTCAACTGGCGGGCAGATGGAAAACCGAGCGGCGTCTATTTCATCAAGGTGAAATACGGGGAGCATTCACTGACCGAGAAACTCATTTTATTGAAGTAGAAACAGGCGGCGGTTCCATTCCCTACGGAGCCCCGGCTGGAATTTACACATCGACAACGGGCGAATATTGAAAGTGAAATATAATATAACTGTCCCCATCGTCCAGTGGTCGAGAGCCAGGCCTTTCACGCCTGAAACAGGGATTCGACTTCCCTTGGGGACAGAAAGCCCCGGAGGAACAAGTTGAACAAACTAATCCAAACAAAAATGAAGAAAATATTTATATTATTATTAATCCTTCTTGCTTTTGTCAGTATCTGCCCCGCCGATACAATAGGGTATCTCTTCCGGATAAGGTTTGAGAGCACATCCGACTGGGCAACACTCGAATTTCCGGATGCCACGACTCCTGTTGTCCCAGATCCTGTTGTCTTAGATATCGATGTTGTCGCTGACTCCTCTGAGGATGGCGCGAACATCGGTGTCTTCTACATAACCCGCAGCGACACTGCACCGGTAATCGTCGACTACGACTGCTTCCTCTCAGCGATACCGGAGACGGGACTGGTTTTCAACTCACAAAAAGGGGATTGGGGAAATGTTCATATCACATTCAGCAACCTGAACTCAGAGATGCCCCACTGCCCGAATATGGAGTTTGAGAACAACGGAAGCATCCCCGATGACCCAACAAACCAGCGAACTTTCGTTGTCCCGCACGATTTCCTCACAGAGGATGGACCGATTGTCCTACCTACCGATCCCTGGACCACGGACAGGCTCATTCTCGCATTCTACTACCCGTGGTATGGCTCTCCCTCCGGGCCTACAGGATACTGGCGTCACTGGGAACCAGAGAACCATTACGCCTCAACTCACGAGCCACTTCTCGGCTATTACGACTCTTACTCCCCAGAGGTGGTTTCACAGCACATCAGCTGGGCAAAGGAGTCCGGCATCGACGGTTTCATCTGCTCCTGGTGGGGACCTGGCACTTTCGAGGATGGCGCACTCGATGTCATCTTCTCGGTCGCAGACACATCCGACTTCCTCATCAGCTTTTACATAGAAACCTGCGGCATCGACGCTTTTCCTGAGAGCGAGCGATTGCACCAATTCATACACCATTTCAATTACCTGCTTGCCAACTATCGCCTGCATCCTGCTATGTTTCGGATAGACGGTGTTCCAACACTGTTCTTATACAATCGTCCACTTTCGCTTATGCCACTCGAGAGCTGGGCTCTTTTGAGGGACAGCCTCGATTATGACGCTTACATCATCGCTGACCTCCTGTCTCTGCTGGTGCTTGATGTCTTCGACGGCTACCACACTTACAATCCATGTAGTACACCGGCAGCGGAGCTGGCTGCAAAGTATAATAGTGCCTCGCTCGCGGCTCGGTATCAGCACAAGCTCTTCGCTGCGACCATCCTTCCGGGGTACTGCGACACGATTATTCGCGACCCGGGACTCACGGTTGACCGCGAGGATGGTGCGTTCTACTCGAGCAGGTTCGAGATAGCCGCGGCATCCGAGCCGAACTTCATCCTGATAACCTCCTGGAACGAATGGCACGAAGGGACAGAAATTGAACCATCGGTTGAGTATTCTTACCAGTATCTCGACTCCACACGCAGCTTCCACGACCGCTGGGACATACCAACAAGCATCGAACAAAAAGCTCCCGAAATGCCCACCTCTCCGGAAATTCACATCTACCCTAATCCGTTCAATTCCTCCTGTATCATCACCATAGGGGACAGATGTATGCGTCCCGCGACGGCTGAAATATACAACCTGCAGGGGAGATTGGTCGCCAAGGGTTTGCCACAGACAGACCCCTACAAAATAGTCTGGATACCAGATGAAAAGCTATGCAGCGGGGTATATTTCATCAGGGTGCAGACGAAAAACGGACGAACAACAACCAAAAAGGTAGTATATCTAAAATAAGAAGAGCTGGGGAGCAGGGATTCGAACCCCGATCGGCGGATCCAGAGTCCGCTGTCTTGCCATTGGACGACTCCCCAGTGCCAGAACTATATTATAGATTTTCTCTATGCTTTGTCAAGAAGATTTTGCCTCGGCAAGCGGATAAAACCCTCTTCCGAGAACCTCGGATGCCTGTGTAAATGTCAAAAAGGCGTTAGGGTCCTCCTCCTCGACAATCCTTCTCAGAAGCATAACCTGCCGCCTCCTGACGATACAGATTATGAGCTTCCGCTTGTTTCCCGTGTAGGCACCCGTTCCCTCGAGGAGCGTCGCACCACGATTGAGCTCGGCGAGTATCCGCCTGGTAATCCTATCCGGTTTATCGGTAATCACAACAACAAAACGAGCAGTTTTTCGACCCCCTATAACGAGGTCTACAACCGTCCCTGTAACCGCCACCGTGATGATGCCATACATTGCTATCCTCGGACCAAACACCAGAGCAGCAAGAACGGTTATCGCAATGTCGATAGCAACAAGCAGTTTACCCGTGTTGTAGCCGGTTTTATGGTTTATTATCTGGGCAATGACATCCGTGCCGCCGGTGGATGAGTTCTTCGCAAGAATGAGCCCTATTCCCACGCCACAGGCAAGCCCACCATAAATGGAGGCAAGAAATATATCGTCTGTCAGCGAGGAGATACCGAAGCCGTGCATCACCAGAGCAATAGCATCAACAAAGACCGAGAGCAAAACAGATGATACAATCGAGCGAATAGCAAACCGCTTTCCCAGCATCCTATAACCGAGAGCAAAAACGGCGATGTTCAGCAGAAGCATAACGGTTCCAACGGGCAAACCGAATAGGTGATAACTTATTGTGGCAAGACCGGAAAAACCCCCGGCAACTATCTTGTTTGGTATCATAAGGAAGTCGAGTCCAAAGCTGACCAAAAGCACCCCAAAAAGTATTACAGACCAGTCCGAGAGCTCCCTTCTAAATCGCTTATTCATCATTTCCCCTTTCAAGTTAGAAAAACCCGCCGAATGTATCCAAACTTTCCGTTCTGTCAAGATTTTATTTTGCTTGACTTGAACCATATTTAATTTTATTTGTTAAAATTGCAATAACGGGAGGAAAAATGGCAACGATAGCAATAGGAGCAGACCACAGGGGATACAGGCTCAAGCAAGAGCTTATCTACAAACTGAGACAGGAACATACGATGCTCGATATGGGCACAGACTCCGACAAATCCGTCGATTACCCCGATTTTGCGAGAAAGGTCGCAGACGCCGTTGCAGGAGGGAAAGCAGACTTCGGAATCCTCATTTGCGATACAGGCATCGGTATGGCAATCGCCGCAAACAAGGTGTTCGGTGTTCGAGCTGCTCACTGCCGCGTGGAGCGCGAGGCTGAGATGTCGAGAAGGCACAATGATGCAAATATAATCACCATCGCCGGCGGATACACACCAAAAGATACAGCGCACAAACTCGTCAAAATATTCATCTCAACACCGTTCGAAGGCAATACAGAGGAAGGGAAACGGCACAAAAGGCGTGTCGAGAAGATAACGAATATCGAGAAGGAGCAGTGTAAATAAAGGAGGAAAAATGAACCATCTAAGGAATTGCCTGAAGGATATCGACCCTGAAATCTACGATGCCATCCAGAAGGAGACGCAGAGGGAGACATACGGGATAGAGCTTATAGCATCGGAGAATTTCGTTTCGGATGCGGTATTAGAGGCAGCTGGAAGCGTTATGACAAACAAGTATGCCGAGGGTTACCCCGGGAGGCGATATTACGGTGGCTGTCAGTTTGTCGACATAGCGGAGAACCTCGCAAGGGAAAGAGCAAAACAGCTCTTCCCCGGAGCCGAGCATATCAATGTCCAGCCACATTCGGGTTCACAGGCAAATATGGCGGTCTACTTCACTGTTCTCAAGCCCGGAGACAAACTTATGGGACTTAACCTGTCGCACGGCGGACATCTGACTCATGGACATCCTGTGAATTTCTCGGGGATACTTTACAATGTCGTTCACTACAATGTCGACCGCGAAACGGAGGTGCTCAACTACGATGATTTAATGGAACAGGCAAAGAAAGAGAAACCAAAACTAATCGTAGCAGGCGCTTCAGCATACCCACGGATTTTGGATTTCAAGAAATTCCGCAAGATAGCGGACGAGGTCGGTGCATACCTTATGGCAGACATAGCACATATTGCAGGGCTTATCGCCGCTGGACTGCATCCATCACCTTTCCCATACTGCGATTTTGTCACGACAACCACACACAAGACACTCCGTGGACCGAGAGCCGGTATGATTATGTGCAAAGAGAAATATGCAAAGGCAATCGACAAAGCCGTGATGCCAGGAATGCAGGGCGGCCCGCTTATGCACATAATAGCTGCCAAGGCGGTGGCATTCAAACAGGATTTACAGCCGGAATTCAAGGAATATCAGAAGCAGATAATCGCAAATGCAGCTGCTATGGCGGATGAGTTCAGGAAGCTCGGCTTCAGGCTCGTCTCCGGTGGAACGGATACACATCTTATGCTGGTCGACCTGAGACCGTTCAAGCTAACAGGAAAAACCGTCGAAGGTGAGCTCGGCAAGGTGGATATTACCGTCAACAGAAACACCATTCCGTATGACCCCGAGAAACCGTTTATAACATCCGGAATACGCATCGGAACACCGGCAATCACAACGAGAGGAATGAAGGAAGACGAGTCAAGACAGATTGCACAGCTCATCCACAGGGTCGTTGTAAATATCGGAAACGAAAAGATATACGAGGATGTGAAAAATAAGGTAAGGGAACTCTGCGAACAGTTCCCACTGTATCAATATAAATTAAAGGATGAGTATAAGATATAAACTCCAGAACCTCAAGATGAGGCAGCTTGCCTCCATCGAAGAGGAGAATAAGCAGTTCTCAGGCAGCAGGATTCCTGTAAGGCGAATACTCGTAGGAATAAACTCCGATAACGGAGAAGAAAAACTCGAGCTGCTATTGCCAAAACTAAAGGGCAAAGAAATCGTCAGGCTCGGCACGGAAGGAGACGGGATAATTATCACAAAAAAGGACATCAATATATTCAATATGCCAAAGAAACGGATATTAGACAGGATAAGGTCGCAGGAATTCGAGCTTTTCATCGACCTGTGTGATAGCTTCTTCTTCCCTGTGGCATCCGCTGCTGTTGTCTGCCGGATACCGTATCGCGTCTCGTTCTCCAACAATGTCCAGAAACCTTATGCAAACATTATACTCCCACCATTACCTGCAGGAATAGACTACCTGCTAAAAATCTTTTCCTAAGAAAAGGGGGTTTATGCTCGTATCGATAGTTGTGCCAGCCTACAACGAGCGAGAGAATATCCCGGAGTTTGTCCGTCTGTGCGACGAGATGATAAAAAACGCTCCTTTCGATGGAGAGCTTATAATCGTCGATGACGGAAGCAGCGATGGGACAGGAGAGATTTCGGAGGAATCTGCCAAGGAATACAGCTTTGTTCGTGTGTTCCACCATACGAGAAACAGAGGACTGACGGCTGCCTTAGAGACAGGTTTCTCGGAGGCAAAAGGGGAAATCCTCATCTTCTTCCCGGCAGACCTACAATACCTTCCAGAGGAGATACCGCAAATGATTGAAACAATGGAGAGGGAAAAACTCGACATCGTCTGCGGCTGGAAGGAAGGGCGATATAAGAAGAGGCTCGTCTCATCGATTTACAACCATCTTGCCAGAAAATTCTTCGATATAGATATCCACGATATGAACTCTGTGAAAGCATTTCGCAGGGAGGTTGTCGAGGCGATACCGTTTCGCAAGGATTGGCACCGCTATGTCATCCCGTTTGCAGCAGATGCAGGGTTCCGCATCGGAGAGGTAAGGGTCAAGCTCCACGAGAGGCGCTGGGGAAAAAGCAAGTTCAAGGGACCATCGAGGGTTCTTGTCGGCGTTCTAGACCTGTTCGCTGTCAAGTTCCAGATTACATTTATGAAAAAGCCGATGATATTCTTCGGGACAATCGGGATGATACTGCTACTTCTCGGATTCATAGCTGGCATTGTTGCGCTTATCCTCAGATACGGATACGGCACAGGCTACAGACCGCTTCTGTACCTTATAATGCTTCTTGTACTCTCCGGAATGCTACTATTCATCGTCGGGTTCTTAGCCGAGGCAATCGCAGGGGTCAACAGCAGATTATCCTCCATCGAAAAGAGACTCAAGAAAAAGGAATGAAGCTCGTAAAGAAAATCTTCCCCTGGATATTCGGTGCAGGGGTGATATTCTTCCTCATCGGGTATCTCGTTAGAAACTGGCAGGAGGTTTCCGCTCAGAATTTTGAGCTTAACTGGGGATATCTTATACCATCACTTTTGCTACTCTTATTCCTCTTCTTCTACCAGACAGTTATCTGGAGATACCTGCTTGTCTCTCTGGGTGAGAAGATAAGCATTTCCGAGGCGTATAGAATTTTTAACATATCGAATCTTGGGAGATACATTCCGGGCAAGGTGTGGCAGATATTGGGGATAATGTATCTCGCGGATAAAAAGAAGCTCTCCAAATCGAGGGTTGGAACGACCATTGTCTTTGCGATAGTTCTGCTAATATTCGCCGGGTTTATTGTAGCGTTACCATCCGTTGGGCAGGTGAATATCGGGAGGGTTTCACTCGCGTATTTCTGGTTTGCTGTCCCTGTGATACTTTTCTTTATTTTCTCACCAAAGAGTCTCGTTGCTGTTTTGAACTACATACTGGCAAGGTTCAAACGGGGCAAGCTGCAGTATTATCCGAGCTGGAAGCAGAACTTGCTTGTCCTTCTCCTTTATATCTCATACTGGGCAATATATGGTGTCTCTTTTTATCTTTTCATCCTTTCATTCGGTCAGAACATAAGATTTGCCGATGTCGTCGGTGTGTATCCCGCAGCTTCCATCGTCGGGTATCTTGCTCTCTTTGTTCCCAGTGGACTGGGAATACGCGAGGGCGTGGTGACGGCTCTGCTCTCGCCGTATCTTCCGTTACCTATTGCAACACTCATAGGGCTTACATCACGGCTATGGTTCACAGCAGCAGAGATAATATCCGCGTCCGTTGCACTGCTTCTGGGAGTGAAGAAGTAGTTGTTACTTTATCTTTCCCA